>NZ_DAIPZF010000010.1:0-88244 GCF_036782355.1 Cypionkella sp. | reverse complement strand
GGTGCTGTGAGAGAGGATTGAACTCTCGACCTCACCCTTACCAAGGGTGTGCTCTACCACTGAGCTACCACAGCATCTTTGTTCCAGCTGTTAACCTTGTCTTTCAGACAAGGCAAGAGGGTTCTGGAATAACCCTGCTATTTCAGCGCTTTGGCATGGTTTGCTTTTCATTTCTGAAAGGCATATGCCGCGGCGGCTGTCGGCAGGTTGACTGGTTTATCTTCCTGCGTGGCGGCTGATTAGACGCATTCTTGGCGGGGTGCAAGTGCAAACTGCGGCTTTTTTTCGGGTGTTTGCTGGACGCTTGGCTGGGCCTGTATTAGAAGGTTGCAGGATTGGAAAAATCGCAGATGCAGCCACCAGAAAATTCAAAGAAAACCCAAGAGGCTGCGCGTGAGGCGCGGTTGAAAGCGGCGTTAAAGGCGAATATGGCACGACGCAAAGCGCAAACGCGTGGACGCGCGGCGCAGGATGCCGAGGCATCTGACGATTTGAACACAGACAACGAGTAGGGCAGGGCATGGATTCGATTTTGGTTAAAGGCAATGGCGCGCTGAATGGGGTGATTCCGATTGCTGGCGCCAAGAATGCCTGCTTGGCGCTGATGCCTGCGACGCTGCTGTCGGAAGAGCCGCTGACGCTGACCAATGCGCCGCGGCTGTCGGATATTGCCACCATGACGCAGCTTTTGCAGTCTTTGGGCGCCGAAGTGGCGGGTCTGCAAGAGGGCAAGGTGCTTGCGCTGTCCAGCCTTGGGCCGATCAACCATGTTGCTGATTATGAGATCGTGCGCAAAATGCGGGCCTCTAACCTTGTGCTGGGACCGTTGCTTGCGCGTGAGGGTCATGCGGTGGTGTCTTTGCCGGGCGGCTGTGCGATTGGCGCGCGGCCGATGGATCTGCACATCCACGGGCTCGAGGCTTTGGGCGCCGAGATCGAGCTGAAAGACGGCTATCTGCACGCCAAGGCCAAGGGCGGCAAGCTGCGCGGGGCGCAGATGACGTTGCGCATGGCCAGCGTCGGGGCGACCGAGAATATCATGATGGCGGCCACGCTCGCCAAGGGCACCACGGTGATCAACAATGCCGCGCGCGAGCCCGAGATCGTTGATCTGGCGCAATGTCTGCGCAAAATGGGCGCGCAGATTGACGGCGAGGGCAGCAGCCGGATCGAGATTCAGGGCGTAGACCGTCTGGGCGGGGCGACGCATCAGGTGGTGACCGACCGGATCGAGCTTGGCACCTATATGCTGGCGCCTGCGATCTGCGGCGGTGAGGTCGAGCTGTTGGGCGGGCGCATGCATCTGGTGGCGGCCTTTGCCGAAAAGCTGGATCAGGCGGGTGTCTCGGTGACGGAAACCGAAGCGGGGCTGAAGGTGTCACGCAAGGGCGGGCGCATTCGGGCGGTCGATGTCACCACCGAGCCTTTCCCCGGCTTTCCGACCGATTTGCAGGCGCAGATGATGGCGCTTTTGTGCACCGCCGAGGGCACGTCGGTTCTGGAAGAAAAGATCTTTGAAAACCGCTTTATGCATGCGCCGGAACTGCTGCGGATGGGGGCACAGATCGAGGTGCATGGCGGCACGGCCACGGTCAAAGGCGTTGAAAAGCTGCGCGGGGCGCGGGTGATGGCGACGGATCTGCGCGCCTCGGTCAGCTTGATCTTGGCGGGGCTTGCGGCCGAAGGCGAAACCGTGGTCAGCCGCGTCTATCACTTGGATCGCGGCTATGAGCGGGTTGAAGAGAAATTCCGCGGCATCGGCGCGCATATCGAGCGAATCAAGGCATGAGCGACGCGCGGTTTGAGGATGGCAGCGACCAACCCCTGCGCTTGATCGCGCAAGACGGCGAAGGCTTGGCCATTCTTGCGGCACTGTGCCAAGACGCGGTGTTTCCGATCACCGAAATGCAATATGCCAAGACCCGTCGCCGCTTTGCGCTGCTGCTGAACCGCTTTCGCTGGGAAGATGCCGAAGCCGCCAAAACCCAAAACCGGCGCTTCGAGCGGGTGCAAAGCCTGTTGGTGTTTGAAGGCGTGCTGGCGGTGAAAACCTCGGGCCTTGACCGCGAGGCGCGCGACACCGTTTTGTCGCTTTTGTCGATCAGCTTTGCCGAAGACGGGCAGGGTGGCGGCACCGTCACGCTGGTTTTGGCCGGAGACGGCGCAATCGCTCTGCAGATCGAGGCGCTGGACGCCAGTCTGCGCGACACCACGCGGCCTTATTTTGCGCCCTCGGGCAAACTGCCGTCGCATCAGGACTGACAGCGCCCGAGGTGGGCTTGGTCTTAGGACTTGGTCTTGACGCCTGCGATCACCACCAGATTTTTGGTGCTGGGGGCGGCGGCAATCACCTTTGGTTTCTCTTTTTTCGGCTTTTTGTCGGATTTGCCCTGTTTGTTCATACCCTTGGCCATGATCGCAGTCCTTCGCGTAAAGCCAAAAGCTGGCAGCGGTTCAACCCCGCGTGGGGCCAGCCTATCACGCGGCCAAAGCAATAGCTTGCGCTATTAAAGCGCTAATCTGCGGCCAATGCGGTGACTTCGCGGCGAAATGGCAGCGCGTCGCCGATGTCGGGCGCATCCAGTTCGCGGGCATAGCGATGTCCGGCAAAGGTGGCCCAAGCAATCGGGGCCGGGGCTGCGGCATCCCCGATCAGCTTGACCGAGCGGATGCCCGCATCGGCCCAATCGGCCGCGCGTGCGTTCAGGGCGTGGTAAAGCGCGTCATTGCCAATGCGCGAAGCGACCATCACCACAGCATCGCAGCCCAGCCGCGCGCGGGCGTCGGTATAGCTGCAATTGGTTTCCACCCCATCGGCATGGATCGCCGCAAGCCCGGTGTTCAGCAGGATTTTCACCCCCAGCCCGACAAGCCGGCGGTGAATGGCGGCTTGTTCCAGCGTGTTGGCGGTCCAATCCGAGACAAAGGCCGAGGGTGTGATCAATGTCACCGCACAGCCCTTTTGCGCGCATAGCTCGGCCAGCACCCCGCCCATATAATAGTGATCATCGTCATAGATCACCACTTGGCCCGAAGGCAGGCGGCCCTGCATCAGATCATCGGGGGTAAAGACCGGCAGGCGCGGGTCGGCGGGCAGCGGTGTGATATGCTGGCGCGCCACCCCATCGGCGCGCCACAGCGCACCGGTGGCGACACAGACATGCTGAAAGCCAAAACTGATGATATCCTCGGCACTTAACGTCGAGGCGGGGTAAAGCTGCACAGTGGCGCGTTGTTGCAGCTGATAAAGCCGGTAATCCGCCACCCGCCCCCAAGCCGACAGCCCCGGCAACAGCCGCTCGCGGGCGACGCGGCCGCCCAAGACCTCGCGGGCTTCGGCAAGGGCCACATCATAGCCGCGGCTCGAGGCCGCAAGCGCTGCTTCCAGCCCGGCAGGGCCAGACCCGATGATCAAAACGCTGTCGCTTTCGCCCTTGGTGGCGATCTGTTCAGGATGCCAGCCGCGCCGCCATTTCTCCATCCAAGTCGGGTTTTGCGTGCAGCGGCCCATGCCTTGGGTCATGTCGCCGGTGATGCAGATATTGCAGCCGATACATTCGCGAATGTCTTCAATCCGGCCTGCGTCAATCTTGGCCGGCAAAAACGGATCGGCAATCGAGGGGCGCGCACAGCCGATGAAATCCAAGGTGCCCGAGGTGATCATCCGCACCATGACATCTGGCGAGGTAAAGCGGCCAACGCCGACCACGGGGCGGCTGGACAGCGCACGGATGCCGCTGACCCAAACCTCTTGCGCGGCTTCGGCTTTAAAGCGCGAGGGGCCAGAGCAGTCTTCCCATGTGCCCATCGCCAAATCCCACAGATCGGGCAGATCGGCGTTCATCGCGATAAAGTCGCGCACCTCGGCATTGGAAAAGCTCAAAGCGCCAATGCTTTCATCCAAAGACACCCGCAGCGTCAGCGCCATGCTGTCGCCCACCGCGTCGCGCATATCGGCGATCACCTCGCGGGCAAAGCGCGAGCGGTTCTCAAGACTGCCGCCATATTCGTCGCTGCGCTAATTGGTGGCGCGCGACAGGAAATGTTGGAAAATGCCAAAGCCATGCGCGCCGTAAAGACAGATCAGATCAAAGCCCGCTGTCTGGCTGCGCTTTGCGGCCGTGACAAACCAGCGCCGCAGATTGCGAATGTCGGTTTTGTCCATGGCGCGGGCCTGCACCGGATCATTGGTGAAGGTGCGAATGGGCAGGGCCGAGGGCGCAAGCGGCACTTCCTTGGTATACATATTCGGGCCGTTGATGCCGGAATAGGCCAGCTGAATGCCTGCCAAAGCGCCATGGGTTTTCATCGCCGCCGCCATCTTGGCGATCGAGGGGATGTCTTGATCCTCCCACAGGCGCAGCTCGATAAAGGGGGTGATTTCCGAGGAATGGTGCATCTCGGTCTGTTCGGTAAAGATCACGCCCCAGCCGCCCTGCGCCTTGATCTCCCGCATCGCCACCGCCGCCGATGGGTCGCGGTAGCCGCCACCGTTGCAATGGGGCACCTGATAAAACCGGTTCTTTGCCGTCACCGGCCCAATCTTTTGCGGCTGAAACAGGATGTCATAGCGCGGGTCGCGCATGCGCTACTCCTTGGCATTAATCGAGATTTGAGCCTGCATGGTCGGATCGATCATCTTTTCGCAAAGGCTGACAAAGGTCTTGACCGTCAGCGAAGATTTCCCCCCCGCGGTGGACAAAATCCCCATCCGAACGGGCTTAAGCCCGCCTGTCAGCGGTACAAAGGCCAGCTCTTTGCCATCAGGGGCCGTTGGCGCAAAAGGCCGGGCATTTGCGACGGAATAGCCGAAATCATTCCCCACCAGCGACCGCACAACCGCCATGTCATGGCTACGCTCGACAATACGCGGGGTGACACCTGCTTGGTCAAACAGCGACATGAAATAGGCGCCACTGATCGGCAGATCCAGAAAAATCATGGGCGAGGGCGCAAGCTCGGCAAGGCTAAGGCTAGAGCGTGTGGCAAGAGGATGTGCCGCTGGCAGCATGGCAAAAGGCGGCAGATTGGCCAGCGGGGTAAACTCCATATCGGCGGGGATCATCAGATCATAGGTGATCGCAATGTCGATGGTTGCATCGCGCAGCGCCTCAATCAGACCGGCTTGGTGGTACTGAAACTGGCGAAAGGTCACCTCGGGAAACGCGGTGGTAAAGGCGCGGCGCAGGCGCGGCACGATGATCTGGGCAAAGGTCAGCAGGCAACCAACGTTCAGATCGCCACGCACGGTGCCATTGTGCTGATCGGCGAGGTTTGACAGAGTGCGGGCTGCCTCCAGCACCTGCACCGCCTGCGCCATCAATGCGCGTCCGGCTTGGGTTAGCGTCATGCCTTGGGCATGTTTGCGCACAAAGGCGGGCAGGCCAAATTCGGCCTCGAGCTGGGCAATGGCGTTCGAGATCGAGGGTGGCGAGACCGACAGATGATGTGCCGCCAGCGAGATCGAGCCAAAGCGCCCGACCGCGACCAGATATTCTAATTGTCGCAAGGTAAAGCGAGTTTGCATATGGGCCTTTCGCTGGATGAGGGCGTTATTCGTCGCCGGGTACTCCGTAAGACGGAGCTTCGGTCGGGTCTTGGGCACGCTGCACATAGGCGGACATTTGGGGGCGGTAGACGGTCCAAGCCTCGGCCAATGCTGCAATCGGGGTATCATGCCAGTCGATGCGCAGATCGACCAAGGGCCAATCAAGCTTATCCGCGATCTTGAGGCCCGCCGAACGCACCGGCCCCGCCTCGCCGCCGGCCGCAAGCCCCGCTTGCAAGGCTGCTATCAACCGATCTCCCAGATGGCCCTGCGCGGCCTCAAAGCTTGCCACCATGGCTTGGGGCACAGCGTCATTGGCCAAAAGATTGCCGCCCGCTGCCGAATGCGGTCCCAAAGCTTCCGCCCAAACCCCCAAGACCTGTGCGCCCGAATGGATCGCAGGCGCGCCCGCAGCGCCAAGCGCCAGCACTTGGCGATAGTCAATAAACGCCCGCCCCGACAGGGCAGCCACTGCTTGCTCTGCCGTGGCCCCCTCGGCCATTGCACCCAGCACCGCAGGCCCCAAGGCGGGGTCGGTGATGTTTTGGCTGGCCACTACGCCCACGCTTGCGCGCACATGCGCACAGCGCGCCGCCACCGCAGGCGAGGAAGACGAGATCACCATGCCAAATTGGCCCGAAGTGGTGCAGCGTGCGATCAGGGAAAATGTCATGGCTTAATCCGGGATCACGGCGGTGCCGTCGATTTCGACCAACCAGCTTGGCCGCGCAAGTGCTGTGACCACCAGCCCGGTCGAGACCGGATACACACCTTTGATATATTCGCCCATGGTGCGGTACACCGCCTCGCGGTGTCGCACATCGGTAATATAGACCACCACCTTGACCAGATGCTCCATACTGCCGCCCGCCTCTTCGATCAGCTGGCGGATGTTTTGCATCACCTTATGCGTCTGCTCGACGGGATCATGACTGCCGATATCCTTGGCGTCATCAAGGTTTTGCGGGCATTGACCGCGCAAATACAGGGTGCGCCCGCCGCGCGTGGCGACAGCTTGGCACAGATCATTGTCCAAGTTCTGCTCTGGGTAGGTCTCTTTGGTGTTGAACTTGCGATAGCGCGTGTGCGGATTGGCCATGACGGCAGCAGCCTTTCGATGGGTGGACAAAATGTCGCAGGATGATTGATAGCCGCCTTGGGCCACCTTCAGCAGTAAGGGTTTTCGTCGCATTGCCTCCATTTTGGCTAATCAAATATGGCCGCCATGGGTAAGCTTGGGCTACGCTAGGCTGAATCAAATTATAGTTTTCCCTAACCCATTGCCACCCTAAGTACAGCGTAACGTGGCGTCAAAGGAGCATGCGGTGTCAGTGGAACAGATCGAAACGCTTATCATCGGCGGCGGGCAAGCCGGTATTGCGATGAGCGCGCAGCTGTCAGAGCGCGGTTTGCCGCATCTGGTGCTGGAGCGTCATCGCATTGCCGAACGCTGGCGAAGCGAGCGTTGGGATTCACTGGTGGCAAACGGTCCGGCTTGGCACGACCGCTTCCCGATCTTGGATTTTCCCGATCTTGACCCGGCGAGTTTTGCCCCAAAAGATCGCATGGTTGCCTATTTCGAACAAGTCGCGGCAATGACCAAAACGCCGATCCGCTGCGGCGTCGAGGTGACCGCGGTCGCGGCGATTGAGGCTGGCTACCGCGTGCAGACCAGCCAAGGCGTGATCGAGGCGCGCAATGTTGTCTCGGCCACTGGGCCGTTTCAGCGCCCGCTGATCCCGCAAGATGTGCCAGCGGCGGCGGGGATGATGCAGCTGCATTCCTCGGGCTATCGCAACCCAGCGCAACTGCCCCAGGGGGCTGTGCTGGTGGTGGGGGCGGGGGCCTCGGGCTCGCAGATCGCCGACGAGCTTTTGCGTGCAGGCCGCAAGGTTTATCTTTCGGTGGGTCCGCACGACCGCCCGCCGATCCGCTATCGCGGCAAGGATTTTTGCTGGTGGCTGGGGGTCTTGGGCCATTGGGACGCCAAAGCGCGGCGCAAGGGAATGGAGCATGTCACCATCGCTGTCAGCGGCGCGCATGGCGGCAATACCGTGGATTTCCGCGCTTTCGCCGCGCGCGGCATGACGCTGTTGGGCCGCACCGGCGCCTATGACAACGGCGTCTTGCAGATTGCGGCGGATCTGGCCGAGAATATCGCCGGTGGTGATCGGCATTATCTGACGACTTTGGACGAGGCCGACGCCTATGTCACCGCCCATGGTCTGGATTTCCCGCCCGAACCCGAGGCGCGGATTTTCGCGGAAAACCCAGACTGCGTCACCCACCCGCTGCGCAGCTTGGATCTGGCGCAGGCGGGGATCACCTCGATCGTTTGGGCGACGGGCTATGCGCTGGATTACAGCTGGTTGCAGGTCGATGCGCTGGATGAAAAGGGCAGGCCGGATCATCTGCGCGGCGTGACCAAGCATCGCGGGCTTTATTTCCTTGGCCTGCCGTGGCTGGCAAGCCGCGCCTCGCCCTTTATCTGGGGTGTCTGGCGCGATGCCGCTTATCTGGCCGATCAGATCGCCGCAACCTAAAAAACGCGCGCCCTAGGGCGCGCGTTTCTGTTTTAGATCAAAGCGTTGGCTTATGCCAAGGATGGGTCAATCGCCTTGCAGGCATCGACCAGACCTTTGACAGCATCGGTAGATTTGTCGAACATCACTTGCTCTTCAGCCGAAAGCTTGATGTTGACGATCTTCTCGATCCCGCCAGCGCCGATGATGGTTGGCACGCCGACATACATGCCCTTCAGGCCAAATTCGCCGTCACAGTAGGCCGCACAAGGCAGAATGCGCTTTTGGTCTTTCAGGAAGGCTTCTGCCATCTCGATCGCCGAGGTCGCAGGCGCATAGAAAGCCGAGCCGGTTTTCAACAACCCAACGATTTCAGCGCCGCCGTCACGGGTGCGCTGAACGATGGCGTCCAGTTTTTCCTGTGTGGTCCAGCCCATTTCGATCAGGTCGGGCAGCGGGATGCCGCCAACGGTCGAATAGCGCACCGAAGGCACCATTGTGTCGCCGTGGCCGCCCAGCACAAAGGCGGTGACATCGCGCATCGACACGCCAAATTCCACCGACAGGAAATGCCGGAAGCGCGCCGAATCAAGCACGCCTGCCATGCCGACAACCATATTATGCGGCAGGCCAGAGAATTCGCGCAGCGCCCAGACCATCGCGTCAAGCGGGTTGGTGATGCAGATCACAAAGGCGTTCGGGCAATGCGCCTTGATGCCTTCGCCGACCGATTTCATCACTTTCAGGTTGATGCCCAAAAGATCGTCGCGCGACATGCCAGGCTTGCGCGGCACGCCTGCGGTAACGATGCAAACGTCAGAACCCGCGATTTCGGCGTAGGAATTTGCGCCTTTCATCACGGCGTCAAAGCCCTCGGAGGGGCCAGATTGCGCGATGTCCAGCGCCTTGCCCTGCGGTGTGCCTTCGGCGATGTCAAACAAAGTGACGTCGCCAAGCTCTTTGATCGCTGCAAGATGGGCGAGCGTGCCGCCGATCTGGCCTGCGCCAATCAGCGCGATTTTAGGTCTAGCCATGGGAATCCCCCCTCGGGTTGAACGTGAATATCGCGGGTTTGGTAAGCCTAACGCGCGGCTCGCGCAAGTCCGCCGCAGCGCGGCAAAGCGCAATCTCTGGCGATATCGCAATGTTTGCGCTAAAGCTTTGCCACAAATTAAGGAGACCGACATGGATGGCGCGTTGTTTTGGGCTTTGGCCACGCTTGCCGCTGTGTTTGTTGGCATGGGCAAGGGGGGCTTGCCGGTGATCGGCATGCTGTCGGTGCCGGTTTTGTCCTTGGTGATGCATCCGGTTGCGGCGGCGGGGCTGCTGCTGCCGGTCTATGTGGTGTCTGACATGTTCGGGCTTTACGCCTATCGCCGTGCCTTTAACGCCCGGGTTTTGGCGATCATGCTGCCCGGCATGACGCTGGGGGTGGTTTTGGGCTATTTCGCCGCAACCTTGGTGTCCGAGGCTTTGGTGACGGTGCTGATCGGCCTGATTGGCGTGATCTTTGCCCTGAACCTGTTGTTTCGCGTCAAGGCAGGGGCG
Organism: Cypionkella sp.; assembly: GCF_036782355.1. Lineage (NCBI taxonomy): Bacteria > Pseudomonadati > Pseudomonadota > Alphaproteobacteria > Rhodobacterales > Paracoccaceae > Cypionkella > Cypionkella sp. The sequence goes on along the minus strand of NZ_DAIPZF010000010.1, from coordinate 78,626 downwards.
GCGGCGAAACCGGCCAATGTCGCGCCGGGGCTGTTTTGGGGGGCTGTGACGGGGTTTACCAGCTTTGTCAGCCATTCGGGCGGCCCGCCGTTTCAGGTCTATACCCTGCACTTGGGGCTGCAAAAGGCGGTGTTTGCCGGCACCTCGACCATCGCTTTTACCTATGTCAATGCGATCAAGCTGATCCCCTATTATATGCTGGGGCAGGTCAATCTTGCCAGTCTTGAAAAGGTGCTGGTGCTGATGCCCGTCGCCGCGCTGTCAGTCTTTGCCGGCGTCGCGCTGGTAAAACGTCTGCCCGAGGCGCTGTTTTTCCGGCTTGTAACTTGGGCGCTGTTGGTGGTCTCGGCCAAGCTGATCTGGGATGGTCTGCACGGCTAGGGCGGGCAAGGGGCTGGTCCAGCCCGGATGGGTGGCAAGGATCACCACCAAAAAACCAAAAGAGAGGGCGAAAAGCTGGCGGTCCATGGGCGGCTCCGATCAAAGGGTCAGACCAGCCTGCGCGCAGAACCCCAGCAAATCGTTAAGAGCGCGTGCGGAAATTTCTGCATTGCGGCATTTCACCTCTTGCTGAAAGTGACAAAATGCGGCCTCTTTGCGCAAGAATATTGCTTGGAGAGAATCATGACCCATCCCGTCCGCTCTGTCCTTTATATCCCCGGCTCGAATGTGCGGGCCTTGGACAAGGCGCGCGGTCTGGCCGCCGATGCGATTATCTTTGATCTGGAAGATGCCGTTGCCCCCGATGAGAAAGCCGCCGCGCGCGAGGTTTTGGCGCAGGCTTTGGCGGCGGGGGGCTATGGTGCGCGGTTGCGCATCGTGCGCATCAACGGGCTTGATACCGCATGGGGTGCCGATGATATCGCGCGTTTTGGCGCGATGGCCGAGGTCGAGGCGCTGCTGATCCCCAAGGTGAACACCCCCGCCGAACTTGACGCGGTCGCAGGGCTTGCCCCGCAAAAGCCGCTGTGGGCGATGATGGAAACCGCGCTGGGCTGCCTGAATGCGGCGCAAATCGCGGCGCATCCGCAGCTTGCCGGCATGGTGATGGGCACCAATGATCTGGCGCGCGAATTGGGCAGCCGGATGCGCGCAGATCGCTTGCCGATGCAGGCGGGCTTGGGGCTGTGTTTGTTGGCCGCGCGCGCCTATGGCCGCGTCATCGTCGATGGCGTCTATAATGCCTTTAAGGACGAGGCCGGGCTTTTGGCCGAATGCACCCAAGGCCGGGATATGGGCTTTGACGGCAAAACCCTGATCCACCCCGCGCAGATCGAGATCGCCAACGCAGCCTTTGCGCCCTCGGCTGCCGAGCTAGAGCTTGCCGCGCGCCAGATCGCGGCCTTTGCCGAAGCACAGGCCGCAGGCCAGGGCGTTGCGGTTGTGGATGGAAAGATCGTCGAAAACCTGCATATCATGATGGCAGAGGCGCTTTTGGCAAAAGCCAGCGCAATTGCCGCAATGGCATGACAGGGAGAGTTTGAATGGCACTACTGATCGTTGGGGTCCTGCTTTGGGCCTATTCGCATTTGATGAAGCGCGTCACGCCTGGGTTTCGCGCCAGCCTTGGCGATAACAACGGCAAAATGGTGGCCTCGGGGCTGACGATTTTGGCGATTGTGTTTATGGTTGTGGGCTACCGCTCGGCCGATGTGATCCAGCTTTGGAACCCGCCACTGTTTTTGCGCCATATCAACAACCTGTTGATGTTGGTGGCGATTTTCCTGTTTTTCCTGGGCTTTTCGCGCGGGGCTTTGCGCGCCAAGATCCGCCATCCGATGCTGTCGGGGGTGAAAACCTGGGCGCTGGCGCATTTGCTGGTGAATGGCGATCTGGCCAGCTTGATCTTGTTTGGCGGGCTGCTGGCTTGGGCGGTGCTGGATCTGATCTTTATCAATAAAATGCAGCCGGTTTGGGATCGGCCAAAAGCGGGGCCGGTCTATTTTGATGTGCTGCATCTGGTGGTGGCAGTGCTGATCATGGGGGTGATTGGAATGATTCACGCGCGCCTTGGCTATCCGGTGTTTGGCTAAACCCATGCAGTTGTTTCGATTTCTGACCGATGACGACACATCTGCCTTTTGCCATCGGGTGACGGCTGCTTTGAACAAAGGCTGGGCCCTGCATGGGGGCCCGACCTATAGCTTTGACGCCAGCCGCGGCGTGATGCGCTGCGGCCAAGCCGTGGTGAAAGAGGTCGAGGGCACCTACACCCCCGAGGTCAAATTGGGCGAACACTAGCGCGGCACAACGGGTTCAAGAGGATAAGATGAAGACAAACGCGGGGCGGTTTTTTGAGGAGTATCGCCTTGGCGAGGTCATCGCGCATGCCGTGCCGCGCACGGTAACGCTGGGCGAGCGCGCGCTTTACCATGCGCTTTATCCCGCCCGCCACGCGCTTTATTCGTCTGATGTCTTCGCGCAGGCTTGCGGTCTGCCTGCAAGCCCGCTGGATGATCTGATCGGCTTTCATGTGGTCTTTGGCAAGACCGTGCCCGATGTCTCGCTGAATGCGGTGGCAAATCTGGGCTATGCGCAGGGGCGCTGGTTGGCTCCGGTTTGGCCCGGCGACACGCTGCGGTCGCAAAGCACGGTGATCGGGCTTAAGCAGAATTCGAACGGGCAATCGGGCGTGGTCTATGTGCGCACGCTTGGCACCAACCAGCACAATCAACCGGTGCTGGACTATGTGCGCTGGGTGATGGTGAAAAAGCGCGACCTTGACGCGCCAGCACCCACGACCGTGCTGCCTGAGCTTGCGGCGACGGTGGCGGCCCAAGATCTGGTGATCCCACAGGGGCTTGATTTCACCCGCTATGATTTCACCCAAAGTGGCGAGCCGCATCGCTGGGGCGATTACGCGCTGGGCGAGGTGATTGACCATGTTGACGGCGTGACGATCGAAGAGGCCGAGCATATGCTGGCCACAAGGCTGTGGCAAAACACCGCCAAAGTGCATTTTGACGCCACGCAGCGCCCTGATGGGCGGCGGCTGATCTATGGCGGGCATGTGATCTCGCTTGCCCGCGCGCTGTCGTTCAACGGGCTGGCCAATGCGCAAATGATCGTGGCGCTGAACGCGGGCGCCCATGCCAACCCCTGCTTTGCTGGGGATACCGTGCGGGCTTGGTCGCAGGTGCTGGACCGCGCGCCAACCTCTGCGCCGGGCGTTGGGGCGATCCGCTTGCGCTTGGTTGCGACCAAGGGCAGCGCGGGTGATCTGCGCGGGCCGGATGGCAAATATCTGCCCGAAGTATTGCTGGATCTTGATTACTGGGCCTTGATGCCGATCTAGCGGCGCAGGGGCTTTGAGAGTCCCATGTGTTTTACTTTGTGATCACACGATTTTTTTTCGTGATCACAAATGCATAAAATCACGCTGGATTGTAAGAGTTTTTCGCAATCGCAGCACAGGCGATGGTGACATTGCTGATTTACGCGCTATTGATTATTGCATGATAAGTCTGTGCCCACAGATAGTTTGGGCGCTCTATGACGAAGGGATCCGATATGGCCGAGATTAAGCGGGTGGAACGCCCCCTTTCACCGCACTTGCAAATTTACCGCCCGCAGTTGACCTCGGTCGTGTCGATCCTGACACGGATCACCGGCAATGCGCTGATCGTGGGCGTGGTGCTTGTGGTCTGGTGGCTGCTGGCGGCCGCAGTCAGCGAGCCTTATTTTGCAGTGGCAAATGCTGTGGCGACAAGCTGGTTTGGCGATCTGGTGTTCACCTGCTCGGCCTGGGCGGTGTGGTATCACTATCTTGCTGGGCTGCGGCACCTTTACTTTGACGCGGGCCACGGGCTCGACATTCCAACAGCCGAGCGGCTGGGTTGGGGCATTGTCATCGGGTCGTTCGTTTTGACCTTCATCACCATTCTGATCGTTTAAGGAGGCAGACATGCGCTATATCACCGCTCGCAAACGCGCTGTTGGCAAGGGTTCGGCCCATTCGGGAACCGAACATCACTGGTCGATGATGATGTCTTCGGTCGCCTTGGCGTTCTTAATTCCGGTTTGGGTCTATATCGTTGGCCATGCCTTGGGCCAAGATTACGCAACGGTGCGCGCCACCTTTGCGCATCCTTTCGCTTCGATTTTGACGGCGCTGGTGCTGGTGATCGGCATGCGCCACTTTGCCATGGGGGCGACCATGGCAATTGAAGATTACACCCATGGCACCACCCGCAAAATGCTGGTGATCTTTGTGACCTCGCTTTCCACCGTGATCGCTGTGACGGGGCTTTATGCTCTTGTCCGCATCGCGCTTTAAGGGGCTGATATGACTGCTTATCCTTATGAAGTTCACGACTATGATGTTGTGGTTGTTGGTGCAGGCGGCGCGGGCTTGCGCGCCACGCTTGGCATGGCCGAACAGGGTCTGCGCACCGCTTGCGTGACCAAGGTTTTTCCGACCCGTAGCCATACGGTTGCAGCCCAAGGCGGCATCGCGGCCAGCCTTGGCAATATGGGGCCGGACAGCTGGCAGTGGCATATGTATGACACTGTCAAGGGCTCGGATTGGCTGGGCGACACCGATGCGATGGAATATCTGGCGCGCGAAGCCCCCAAGGCAGTTTACGAGCTCGAGCATTACGGCGTGCCGTTTTCGCGCACCGAAGAGGGCAAAATCTATCAGCGCCCCTTTGGTGGCCATACCACCGAATACGGCGAAGGCCCGCCGGTGCAGCGCACCTGTGCTGCCGCCGACCGCACCGGCCACGCGATTTTGCACACGCTTTATGGCCAAAGCCTGAAGAACAACGCGGAATTCTTCATCGAATATTTCGCCATTGATCTGATCATGACCGATGGCAAATGCACTGGCGTGGTGGCTTGGAAACTGGACGATGGCACCATCCACGTTTTTAACGCCAAGATGACTGTGCTTGCGACGGGCGGCTATGGCCGTGCCTATTTCAGCGCAACCTCGGCCCATACCTGCACCGGCGACGGTGGCGGCATGGTGGCGCGCGCAGGCCTGCCGTTGCAGGATATGGAATTCGTGCAATTCCACCCGACCGGCATCTATGGCTCGGGCTGCCTGATCACCGAAGGCGCGCGCGGCGAGGGCGGCTATCTGACCAACGCCAATGGCGAGCGGTTTATGGAGCGTTATGCCCCACATTACAAAGACTTGGCGCCACGCGACTATGTCTCGCGTTGCATGACCATTGAAATTCGCGAAGGCCGCGGCGTTGGCCCGAACAAAGATCACATCCACCTGCACCTGAACCACCTGCCGCCAGAAACCCTGGCGCTGCGCTTGCCGGGCATTTCGGAATCCGCACGGGTGTTTGCGGGCGTCGATCTGCACAAGGAACCGATCCCGGTGCTGCCGACGGTGCATTACAACATGGGCGGCATCCCGACCAATTACTTTGGCGAGGTGTTGAACCCCACCGCCGAAAACCCTGACGCCACCGTGCCCGGCCTGATGGCTGTGGGCGAGGCGGGCTGTGCTTCGGTGCATGGCGCAAACCGTTTGGGGTCTAACTCCTTGATCGACCTTGTGGTCTTTGGTCGTGCCGCCGCCATCCGCGCCGGCGAGATTGTGAACCCCAAGGAACGCCCCGCCGATCTGAACCGCGCCGAAGTTGATCGCGCGCTTGATCGCTTTGATGCGACGCGCCACGCCAATGGCTCTATCCCCACCGCCGAGCTGCGGCTTGAGATGCAAAAGACCATGCAGGCCGATGCGGCCGTGTTCCGCACCGACAAAACGCTGGGCGAAGGCGTTGAAAAGATGACGGCGATTGCGGGTAAGATGGCCGATATCAAAGTGACAGACCGCAGCTTGGTCTGGAACTCGGATCTGATGGAAACCTTCGAGCTGCAAAACCTGATGCCGAACGCTTTGGCGACGATTGTGGGCGCACATGCCCGCACCGAAAGCCGTGGTGCGCATGCGCATGAAGACTTTGTCACCCGCGATGATGCCAATTGGCGCAAGCACACTTTGGCGCGGGTCGATGGCAGCAAGGTGACGCTGGATTATCGCCCCGTGCACACCGCGCCGCTGACGACCGAGGCCGATGGCGGCATCAGCTTGAAGAAAATCGCGCCTGCCGAGCGTAAGTTCTGATGCGCGCGCTGGCTCTGCTTGGTTTTGTTCTGCTTGGCGCCTGCACACCGCAGGGGCTGGCAGATAAGGTGCTTGCCCGTACGGCCGAAAGCGTCGTGCGGCCTGTGCTTGAACAAGAACTAAGCGCAGCCCAAGCCGATGCAGCCACGCGCTGCATCGTTCAATCTGCCACCCCCGCAGAGATCGAGGCGCTGTCGCGCGATGTTGGTGTAAGTGCGGGGTCTTTGACCGTGGCACGGATCCGCGCGATTGCGCTGCGCCCTGCCACCTCTGCCTGTTTTGCCGCCAATGGCGTGCCTGCGTTGAAAGGATAGCCGATGCACCGCTTCGCCCCTGCTGTTCTGATCTGCGTTTCGGCCTGTGGCCCGGTGTCCTTGGCGCAGGCCGAACGCGAATGCCTGTCGCAAGCCCGCTTGGCCGAACAGCCGCGCGGCTCGGTTGGCGTCGGCATCGGGTCGGATGGCAAGCCAAAGCTGCGCGGCAATGTCACGATTACCTCTGACTATCTGCAAGGCCGCGATCCGTCGCAGGTTTACCAAAATTGCGTGGTCCGCCGCTCGGGCGAATTCCCCTCGCGTTCTTATTCCAGCATTCCAGCCGCATCGCTGTAGCGGCACCGAAGAAAGGTCTGATCATGGTTCAGTTCACACTGCCGAAAAACTCCAAAGTGCTTACCGGCAAGACCTGGCCGAAGCCTGCGGGCAAAAATCTGCGCAAGTTCCAGATCTATCGCTGGAACCCAGACGACGGGCAAAACCCGCGTGTGGATACCTATTTCCTTGATATGGATGCTTGCGGGCCGATGGTTCTGGACGCGCTGATCAAGATCAAGAATGACATCGACCCGACGCTGACCTTTCGGCGTTCGTGCCGCGAGGGGATCTGCGGCTCTTGTGCGATGAACATCGACGGCATCAACACGCTGGCCTGCATCTACGGCTTGGATGAGGTCAAGGGCGATGTGAAAATCTATCCGCTGCCGCATATGCCGGTGATCAAGGATCTGATCCCCGATCTGACGCATTTCTACGCCCAGCACGCCAGCATCATGCCGTGGTTGGAAACCAAGACCAATCGCCCAGCAAAAGAATGGCTGCAATCTATCGAAGACCGCTCGAAACTCGACGGGCTTTATGAATGCGTGATGTGCGCTTGTTGCAGCACCTCTTGCCCGTCTTATTGGTGGAATGGCGACAAATATCTGGGGCCAGCCGCCTTGCTGCACGCGTACCGCTGGATCATCGACAGCCGCGACGAGGCCACGGGCGAGCGCTTGGATGATCTGGAAGACCCCTTCAAGCTTTATCGCTGCCACACCATCATGAACTGCGCCAAGACCTGCCCCAAGGGCTTGAACCCTGCCAAGGCGATTGCAGAAGTTAAGAAAATGATGGTCGATCGCGTGGTCTGATCGCAACCCGAAACATCTCAAGAAAGCCCGTCCGTTGTGGCGGGCTTTTTTTTACGGCATAATCAAATTTTTATCACTGCTTAGGGCGTTTCAGTGTTTTTCGAGCAAAACTCTCTTTAGTGACACAAGGTCTTGCACAATGGTGTAGTGGTGTAGGTGTTGATGCCGAAAAAATCTATCCAGATGCGCTTTCGGATATATTTAAGGTACTTTGCAACCCTGCGATAACTGCTTCAAACAGCGCTTAGCCCGTTGAACAGGGGCGCTTAAGTAGTGAATTTTGGCTGGGTCCTGCTGGAATTTTAGTTTTTTGGTGAAGTGTTTTAAGGCGCGGCTTTAAGTCTGCGCCTTCGTCAAGCTTTCACGCGTTCCAAAAAAAAGGTGAGTGATCCCTGATTATGTCCAGCTTGAATGATATCCAAAGCGCGTTTCATACAATCGCGCCCGCGGGCTTTTATGTGGCCCTGAGGGTTGGCTTTTCCTTTGCCGAGGTCGAGCTGAACCAGCTGCCCCTACTTTGGGTTGATTTCTATGCGACGAATGGATTGCTGATCCACGATCCCGCGATTGCTTGGGTCTATAGCAACAGCGGCGTGCTGGCTTTGGCCGATTTGACGCGGCCCGATCCGCATCAGGTGCTGGCGCAGGCGGCGATCTTTGGGCTTGTTTATGGCGCGGTGGTTTCTGTTGTGCGGGCGCAAGAGCGCGGCCGGCGCAGCTATGGTCTGTTTTTCCGCGACGATCGTGAGTTTACCCCTGACGAATTGCAGATGCTGGAGCGCCAGATGCAGCAGCTGCACGAGGGGTCCGAGCCAGAGTTGACCCTGGCCGAAATCGCAGCGCTGAAGTTGCAATCGCAAGGCATGCGGTTGCGTCAGATCGGTATCGAGCTGGGCATCACCGAAAGCGCGGTCAAAGCCCGGCTGAACAATGTCAAACGCAAGCTGGGCGCGCGCACCCAGTCGCAGGCGGCCTCTATCGCGGCGGCGCGGCGCATCCTGTAATCGGGCTTGCCTTTGCGCGCGGCTCTGCGATGGTTCGGCTATGCCTTTGCTTTTGCTTATCCTTGCCCTGTCGGTCTATGGCTATCTTTGGCTGTCGCGACGCAATTCGACCCTGACGCGCGCCTGCAAATGGCGGCTTGATCGCAGGCTTGGGTCCGCGCATTATCGCTGCGTGGCCTGTGGCGCAGAATGTGACACGGCAGGCAAGCCGCCACAGCATTGCCAGCGGCCCCCTGATAGGAAAGCGTGATGAAACCCGACACCCCCGCCCATAGCGCCCCCGCCGATGCCGCCGCGCGCAAATCTGTTGCCCCGGTGATTTGCTATCCGGTGGATGATCTGCCGCAGCCCGATCTTGCCCCCTATCACGCCGCACGCGCGGGCTGGCACAAGATCACGGAAACCTTGGTGCCCGCGCGCGAGGCTGCCTGTTTTGATGTGCCAGCGGGCTGCTTTTTCCGCATCACCTCGGTCGGCGGGCCGCAGGTCGGCGATTTGAACCTTTGGGCCGCGGACAATCTGGCCGAGCGGTTTTTCTCGGGCAAAACCCGCGCGCTGCATGGCACGCACCTAAGCGCGGGGGATCGGATGTGGTCAAACCTGCCCTATCTGCGCGCGCTGGCGCTGATCACTGATGACAGCCTTGATTGGTATGGTTTTGACAGCTTTGGCGGCGCGGTACATGACGTCATCGGCACCCGCTGCGACCCCTATACCCATAATCTGTTGGCGGGCGGGCAGTATCACCATTGCTGCCATTCCAACCTGACGCGCGCCTTGGCGGATCGCACCGGCCTTAGCTTGGCTGCGGCAGAGCTGCATGTGCATGATGTGCTGAACGTCTTTATGTGTACGGGCTTTACCCGCGACACTGGCCAATATTTCATGAAGGCAAGCCCGGTGCGGGTCGGCGATTATCTGGAGTTTTTCGCCAACACCGACCTTATTGGCGGGCTTTCGGCCTGTCCGGGGGGCGATTGCTCGTCAGAACATTCCTCGGATCAAGCCGCCTGCCATCCTTTGTTGGTCGAGGTGTTTCGCCCCGCAGCCCCGCCCGCAGGCTGGCAGGGCGCTGCGGCCAATGGCTATGATGGCAGCCATGGGCGTTAGCAATACCGCTCGATCGCCAAAAGCTGCGGGTCGCCGTAACGCGCGCCTTCGGCAAAGCCGACCGGCAAGATCCGCTCGATCTCGGCCAGATCTTCGGGCGACAGGCTGATCTGCACCGCCTGCGCCCATTGGCGCAAATGTGCGGCGTGGCGGGTGCCGGGGATCGGGATCAGATGCGGGCCGCGCGACAGCACCCAAGCCAGCGCCGTTGCCGGAACAGACCAGCCGCGCGCCGCGCAAAACGCACGAAACCCGTTGATTTTCTGCGTGTTGGCCGAAAAATTCGGCTCGGTAAAGCGCGGGTTTGCTGCTCGAAAGCCATCGGTCGGCTGGGGCAGGGCGGTGTCGCCCAACATGCCACGCGCAAGCGGCGAGAACGGCACAAAGGCCACGCCAAGCCTTGCGCAGTCTTGGATCAGCCCCAGTTCAGGCTGGCGCGTCCACAGCGAATATTCGTTCTGCACCGCGCGGCAGGGATGGATCGCATGCGCCGCGCGCAGCGTATAGGGGGCGACCTCTGACAGGCCATAGCCGCCGATCTTGCCCTCTTCGATCAGCCGCGACAGCGTGCCGATCACCTCTTCCAAGGGGCGCGTGGCTTCGCGGCGATGGATGTAGAACAGTTCAACATGATGGCGCCCCATTCGGCGCAGTGAGGCCTCAAGTTCCGCCCGCAGATGCGCTTCCGAGTTATCGACGCGCCGCACAGGGTCGGCGACAAAGCTCGCCTTGGTTGCGATCACCACCTGCGGTTTGCGGCTGGCTAGCCATTTGCCCAGCACGGTTTCCGACACGCCCATGCCGTAGATATTGGCGGTGTCGATGAAATCAATGCCGACCTCTAGCATCGCATCCAGACAGGCAAAGCTTTCGCCCTCATCGGTGGGGCCAAACAGCCCGCCAAAAGACATTGCCCCAAGCCCGATCGCCGAGACATGGGGGCCGTTCGGGCCAAGCTGCCGTTTTTGCATCATTCTCTCCTGCTCTGGCGCAAAAGACACCTCTGGCCGGCTTAGGTCAAGGCAGGATCAGGCAAAGGCGGCGTGAAGCGCCACCTCGACCATCGCGCCAAAGCTGGTTTCGCGTTGATCGGCGGGCAGGGCCTCGTGGGTCAGGATATGGTCGGAAATCGTCAGCACCGCCAAGGCGCGGCGCTGATAGCGCGCGGCCAGCATGTAAAGCTCGGCGGCCTCCATCTCGACGCAAAGCGTGCCGTGGCGCTGCAACTGATCCGACAGGTCTTGGCGTTCGTCGTAAAAGGTATCTGACGAATAAATCCCGCCAACATGCACCGGCACCCCGATCTGTTGTGCGCAGGCATGGGCGGCCGAAAGCAGCCCGAAATCGGCGCAGGGCGCAAAGTTCATCTCGCGGAAAATGCTGCGCGAGGGCGAGCCATTGGTGCTGGCGGTCTGCGCCAAAACCACATCGCGGACTTTGACATGATGCTGCAAGGCCCCCGCCGAGCCGATGCGGATCAAGGTTTGCGCGCCGTAATCCTTCATCAACTCGGTGGCATAGATCGAAAGCGACGGCATCCCCATCCCCGAGCCGTGGATGGTGACGCGGTGGCCGCGCCACGTGCCGGTATAGCCCAGCATGCCGCGCACCTCGTTCACCAGCACCGGATTTTCCAGATAGGTCTGCGCCGCCCAGCGCGCGCGATAGGGGTCGCCGGGCAGCAGCACGGTTTCGGCAATCTCGCCCGCTTTGGCCCCGATGTGAAATGTCATGGATTCGCCCCTTTTGTCTGCGCCGCGCACGGCCTTGCCCCAGCCTTTGCGCGGCAATGTCGGAAAATCAAGGGCAATGCCGGTTTCCGATAAGCGACAAAGCGTTCCGTCCCGCAGAGTCTTTGCTATGCAGGCGCAGAAAAAGCTGCGGTTGTGCTCTTAACCTGCTGTCGCGTGCATGCGATCTTGCGCCGAAATCTGTCCGAAAAGGGATGTCTATGAGCCGCTATTGCCTTACCGTTACCTGTGTTTCCTCGCGTGGCATTGTCGCCGCGATTGCGACGTTTCTTGCCGAAAATGGCGGCAATATCACCGACAGCTCGCAATATGATGATGTCGAGACCAGCAATTTCTTTATGCGCGTCAGCTTTACCAGCGAAACCGGCGCGACGCTGGCGCAGCTGCAAGACGGCTTTGCCACCATCGCCGCCCCCTTTGGCATGACCTATAAGTTCCATGACGAGGCCGCCAAGATGAAAGTGGTGATCATGGTCAGCCGCTTTGGCCATTGCCTGAACGATCTGCTTTATCGCTGCCGGATTGGGTCTTTGCCGGTGGACATCGTGGCGGTGATTTCAAACCATATGGATTATCAAAAGGTTGTGGTGAACCAAGACATCCCCTTCCACTGCATCAAAGTCACCAAGGAAAACAAACCCACCGCCGAATCCGCGATCATGCGGGTGGTCGAAGAGGCGGGTGCCGAGCTGATCGTGCTGGCGCGCTATATGCAGATCCTGTCCGAAGAGATGTGCCAAAAGATGTCGGGCCGGATCATCAACATTCACCACTCTTTCTTGCCGTCGTTCAAAGGCGCGAACCCCTATAAGCAGGCCTACGAGCGCGGCGTCAAACTGATTGGCGCCACCTCGCATTATGTCACCACCGATCTCGATGAGGGTCCGATCATCGAGCAAGACACCATCCGTGTCACCCATGCTCAAAGTGCCGAAGATTACGTCAGCCTTGGCCGCGACGTTGAATGTCAGGTTCTGGCGCGTGCGATCCACGCCCATATCCACAACCGCGTGTTCCAAAACGGCAATAAAACCGTGGTGTTCCCGGCCTCGCCTGGGTCTTATGCCTCTGAACGGATGGGCTGATCGGGCTTAGGCGGCAGAAGGGTTCGGGTCGGCCAGCGTCACGATATCCATCATGATGCGGTTCAGCTCGAAATCCTTGGGCGTATAGACCGCCGCCACCCCCATTGCGCGCAGAGCGGTGGCGTCTTCCTCTGGGATGATGCCACCCACCACCAAGGGCAGATCCAGCCCCTCGGCCCTCATCCGCGTCAGCACATCGCGGATCAGGGCGATGTGACTGCCCGACAGGATCGACAACCCCACCACATGCGCCTTTTGGGCGATGGCTGCGCTGACGATCTCGGCGGGGGTCAGGCGGATGCCCTCATAATGGATCTCCATGCCGCAATCGCGCGCGCGCGCAGCGATTTGTTCGGCGCCGTTGGAATGGCCATCCAGCCCCGGCTTGCCGACCAGAAACTTCAGCGGCCGCCCCAGTTTGGCCGAGACCGCCTGCACCGCCTCGCGGATCGGCTCTAACCCTTCAGTGCGGTTGGACGGGCTGCGCGACACGCCGGTGGGCGCGCGGTATTCGCCAAAGGCTTCGCGCAGCACAGCGGCCCATTCGCCGGTGGTCACCCCCGCCTTGGCCGCCGCAATCGAGGCCGGCATGATATTGGCGCTCCCCTGCGCGGCGCTGCGCAGCGCGGCGAGCGCAGCCTCGATGGCTGCGGCGCTGCGCCCCTGTCGCCAGGCCTGCAATCTTGCGATCTGATCGGCCTCTGCCGCAGGATCGGCCTGCATGATCGCGCCATCGCCTGCGGTCAGCGGGCTTGGCGTGGTCTGCACCCAAGCATTCACCCCCACAACCGTGGTCTCTTTGCTTTCAATCTTGGCGATGCGCTCGGCATTGGCCTCGACCAGCCGGCCCTTCATATAGTCAATCGCCGCAACCGCGCCGCCCATCGCGTCAATCTGCGCCAGTTCCGCCAAAGCGCCTGTTTTCAGCGTCGTGACCTTGCGCTCGATCGCGGGGTTGCCGTCAAACAGATCGTCATATTCCAACAGGTCGGTTTCATAGGCCAAGATCTGCTGCATCCGCAGCGACCATTGCTGATCCCAAGGCCGCGGCAGGCCAAGCGCTTCGTTCCAGGCCGGCAGCTGCACCGCGCGCGCGCGGGCGTTTTTCGACAGCGTCACCGCCAGCATTTCGATCAAGATCCGATAGACGTTGTTTTCAGGCTGCTGTTCGGTCAGCCCCAGCGAATTGACCTGCACCCCATAGCGAAAGCGGCGATATTTCGCCTCGGTGATGCCGTAGCGGCTTTCGCAGATCTCGTCCCACAGCTCGACAAAGGCGCGCATCTTGCACAGCTCGGTGACAAAGCGGATGCCTGCGTTGACGAAAAACGAAATCCGCCCAACCATATTGGGAAAATCCGCCGCCGAGACTTTGCCGCGCAGATCGTCCAGCACCGCGCAGGCCGTGGCCAGCGCAAAGGCAAGTTCCTGTTCTGGCGTCGCCCCTGCCTCTTGCAGATGATAGGAACAGACGTTCATCGGGTTCCATTTTGGCAAATGGCTTTGGGTATAGGCGGCGACATCGGTGATCATCCGCAGGCTGGGCGCGGGCGGGCAAATATAGGTGCCGCGCGACAGATATTCCTTGATGATATCGTTTTGCACCGTGCCTTGCAGGGCTGACACATCTGCGCCTTGTTCCTCGGCCACCGCGATATAAAGCGCCAGCAGCCAAGGCGCTGTGGCATTGATCGTCATCGAGGTGTTCATCTGGTCCAGCGGAATGCCGTCAAACAGCGCCCGCATATCGCCCAAGTGACTGACCGGCACGCCGACTTTGCCAACCTCGCCCTGCGCAAGGATGTGATCAGAATCATATCCGGTCTGCGTGGGCAGATCAAAGGCCACCGAAAGCCCGGTCTGCCCCTTGGCCAGATTGCTGCGATATAGCGCATTCGAGGCCGCCGCAGTGGAATGGCCCGCATAGGTGCGGAAAAGCCAAGGTTTGTCTTTGCTGACGGTCATTTGGGCCTCGGGCGCTGAAAGGTAACATTGTTTCGTTACTGCACCACTAAGCGCAACAATTGGCAAGTGTCAATTCGCTGCGATGCGGCGGACATAAAATTACAAAATATGGCAATTAAACTATTGCATTGTTGCGCGAACACCTTCTATCTATCCTCTAACCCGGCCGATTCTGCGGCGCGGCATGAAGATGGAGGCAGCAATGGCTTTGGATACCGCTTCGGCAATCACCCCCTATGAGGCTGCGGTGAAAGACCTTTACGAGGTCGGCGAGATGCCGCCTCTGGGCCATGTGCCGGCCAAAATGTATGCTTGGGCGATCCGTCAAGACCGTCACGGCGAACCCGATACCGCGATGCAGGTCGAAGTGGTGGACACTTGGGCGATCGACAGCAACGAGGTCTTGGTCTTGGTGATGGCCGCCGGGGTGAATTACAACGGCGTCTGGGCGGCACTTGGCGTGCCGATCAGCCCCTTTGACGGCCACAAACAGCCCTATCACATTGCAGGCTCGGATGCCGCGGGCATTGTTTGGGCTGTGGGCGATAAGGTCAAACGCTGGAAGGTCGGCGACGAGGTCGTGGTGCATTGCAACCAAGACGATGGCGACGATGAGGAATGCAACGGCGGCGATCCGATGTTCTCGCCCAGCCAGCGGATCTGGGGCTACGAGACGCCAGACGGGTCTTTCTCGCAATTCACCCGCGTGCAGGCGCAACAGCTGATGCCGCGCCCGCGCCATCTGACCTGGGAGGAAAGTGCCTGCTATACCCTGACGCTTGCCACCGCCTACCGCATGCTGTTCGGCCATGAACCGCATGATCTGAAACCGGGGCAAAACGTGCTGGTCTGGGGCGCCTCGGGCGGGCTTGGCTCTTATGCGATCCAGCTGATCAACACCGCAGGCGGCAATGCCATCGGGGTGATTTCCGAAGAGGACAAACGCGATTTCGTGATGGCCTTGGGCGCAAAGGGCGTGATCAACCGCAAAGATTTCAACTGCTGGGGCCAAATGCCCACCGTCAACACCCCCGAATATAACGCTTGGCTGAAAGAGGCTCGCCGCTTTGGCAAGGCGATCTGGGATATCACTGGCAAGGGCGTCAACGTCGATATGGTGTTTGAACATCCCGGCGAGGCGACCTTTCCGGTCTCTTCGCTGGTGTGCAAAAAGGGCGGCATGGTGGTGATCTGTGCCGGCACCTCTGGCTTTAACTGCACCTTTGACGTCCGCTATATGTGGATGCACCAAAAGCGCCTTCAAGGCAGCCATTTCGCGCATTTGAAACAGGCCTCTGCCGCCAACAAACTGATGATCGAGCGCCGGATCGACCCCTATATGTCCGAGGTCTTCCCTTGGGCCGAAATCCCCGCCGCCCATATGCTGATGCGCCAGAACAAGCATAAGCCCGGCAATATGGCAGTGCTGGTGCAGGCCCCGCGCACAGGCCTGCGCACCTTCGAAGACACGCTGGACGCAAGCCTGAACCGCTAAGCGCAGCGGGGGGCGATCTGCTCCCCGCTTGCGGGCTCTGGCCCTTGCGCCGCACTTCGCCTATGGTCGCGCCATGACCCAAAGCCTCGCCCCCGCCGCCACTCAAGCCCCCGCTCTGGTCTTCTCCGAGGATCAGGCCGAGGCCTATGATCGCGTCGCAGCCGAGCTTTTTGCCGCGGGCATTGATCTGGCCAATGCCAGCCTTTCGCCGATGTCCGAAGCCAAGGCTTCGGTTCTGGCGGTGGTCGGCAAAGCGGGGTCGGGCAAAACCATGCTGCTCGCCAGCCTCTATAAGGCGCTGGCGGCCACGGGTGTTGATCTGGTCTCGGGCGATTACGAGCCGAAAAAGCGCAAAGATCGCCGTACCTTGGCGATTTTGGCCCCCACCAATAAGGCAGCCTCGGTGCTGCGGATGCGCGGCGTGCCCGCCACCACCATTCACCGCATTCTCTACACGCCGGTCTATGATCCGCAGTATGAAAAGATCGCCGAATGGCTGACAGGGCAGGGCAATCGCCCGGTGATCGAAGGCCTGACCGAACTCGCCCTTGACCGTGCGCATGCGTTTTATCAAACCGTCGCCTCAGTGCCGGGTGCGCTGGCCGCCGCTGGTCTGCGCGGCTCTGATTTCATCAAGGGCTGGAAGCGGCGCGAAGAACCGCTTGATATCGGCTTTGTCGACGAATCCTCGATGCTGGATGAACGTGCGCTGACCGATCTGCGCGAGATTTTTCCGACGCTTGTGCTCTTTGGCGACCCCGCACAGCTCGCCCCGGTTGGCCTCTCGGGCGAAATGGTGTTTGACCGGCTGGGCGAGGGGCGCAAGCTCACCCTCAGCCGCATTCACCGCCAAGAACAAGACAACCCGATCCTCGATCTCGCCCATGCGCTGGCTGATCCCGCGCTTGGCTTCGAAGACTTCGAGCGTATGGTGGAAACGGCTGCGCGCAAAGACGACCGCGTTGTCTGGGCCGAACGCGTCGATGCCGATCTGATGGCGCGCTCGCCGGTGCTGGTCTGGCGCAATGCCACCCGCATCCGCCTGATCACCGCCTTTCGTGCCGCCCATGGCGCGCCGGATGATGAGTTGCTGGCAGGCGAGCCGCTGGTCTGTGACGGCATCGAACTGCCGCTCAAGCATCGCAAAAAACGCATTGATCTCGAAGCCCGCGGCCTGATCAAAGGCGCACAAGTCATCTACCTTGGCCCCGGCAGCAGGCCAGGCTTTGCCAAAATCCATGTTGTCGGTGCCGAAGATCCGCAGGTCTCTGCCGCCTCGATCATTAAGATCGAACGCCCGGATGAAGACGAACCCTTCATCCCTTCGGCCGCCACCATGGGAGCCGCCTTTCTGCATGGCGCCGCCGTCACCATTCACAAAGCCCAAGGCAGCCAATGGGAAACCGTGCAGGTCTTCGCGCCCGATCTTTACGCCGCCGCCATGGCAGGCCGCTCCGAAGCCGGCGTGCCGCTGTGGAAACGCTTGGCCTATGTCGCCATCACCCGGGCCGAGAACCGGCTGATGTGGGTGGTGCGCAACCGGCTTGCCCGCCCCGTCGCAGGGCTCAGCGTCGCCGATCTCAAACCGCTCTCGGTGCCGCTGACCTTGCAAAGCCAAGAGCCAAGCTGACCCTGATCCCTAGACAGCCGCCCACAAAGCGCTAGGCTGACAAAAACCCCACGTGAGGCCAAAATGATCTGCGTATTCGTCCAATTCCGCTGCACCCCCGGCAAAACCTATCAGGTCGCCACCGCAATCTACGACCGCGAAGTGGTCTCGGAACTCTATTCGACCAGCGGCGAATACGACCTGATCGCGAAAATCTACATCCCCGATGGCTCAGACGTCGGCCATTACCTGTCAGAAAAACTCTTCGACATCGACGGCATCGTCCGCACCCTGACCACGATGACCTTCAAAGCCTTCTGATCCGCTTTCATCTTGGCAAAAATATCCCCGCCGGAGGCATAATCCCGCCTGACCCCAGCGCTTCAGCGCAGTATAGGCGGACCGTCTTGCGCCACCGCCGCCATAAACTCACGGATCATGCCGGCATCCTTCACCCCCGGCGCGGTTTCCACCCCCGAGGACAGATCCACCTGCCGCGCATTGGTCAGTCGGATCGCCTCGGCGACATTGGCCGCCGTCAATCCCCCCGCCAGCATCCAAGGCCGCAACCAGCGCCGCTGCGCCACCAGCCGCCAGTCAAAGCTCAGGCCATTGCCGCCGGGCAGGGCGTGGTCTTTCGGCGGTTTGGCGTCAATCAGCAGTTGATCGGCAACCAAAGAATACTCCATCAAATCCGCCAGATCGCCCTCATCGGCAACGCCGATGGCCTTCATCACCGGCAGGCCATAGCGCGCGCGCACCTCTGCCACCCGCTTGGGGCTCTCATGGCCATGCAGTTGCAGCATATCCAGCGGCATCGCCTCGGTAATCGCATCCAAAGCCGCGTTATCGGCATTGACCACCAGCGCCACCTTTGCCAGCCCAAGTGGGGCCGCAAGCGCCAGCGCCCGCGCCTCGGGCAGGCTTAGGTTGCGCGGGCTTTTGGGGTAAAATACCAACCCCATATAGGCCGCCCCCGCCTTGGCCACGGCCTCGACATCGGCCACTGTGCGCAGCCCGCAGATTTTGACGCGAATATCGACCAAGGTTCAGGCTTTCGGCTTATCAAGCAGCGCCAAGACATCGTCTTGCGGTAGCGAGGTGGCGTCGCGCATCGCGGCCAATTCGCGTTCAAGTCGGCTGACCTGCTTACTTGCGCCCTTGGCGGTGCGGCGGTGTTTGTGTTCGCGCGCCCATTCCCAGATAAAACCGATCAGGACGCCGCTAACGATGCCACCAAACATCACCAGAAATAGCGGTAACTCGATCTGAAAATTGCGCCCCAGCATCGCGGCCAGATCATCCGGCATCAGTTTTATCAGAACCAGATTACGATTGGCCAAGGCCATCGTCACCAAAACCACGGCAATCACAGCCAAGACAAGATAGCGCAAATATCGAAGCATGGGCCCGCCCTTTTTATGCTGCCCCACCAATATCGGGGCAGGGGCGCGCCGTGGCAAGCCCCGTTACTTGCCGTTCAGCCGATCGCGCAGCAGTTTGCCGGTTTTAAAGAACGGCACCTTTTTATCTTCCACCTGAACCGCTTCGCCCGTGCGCGGGTTGCGCCCGATCCGCGCATCGCGCGCCTTGACCGAAAACGCCCCAAAGCCGCGCAATTCTACGCGGTCACCCTTGGCCAAAGCATCAATGATTTCTTCAAACACGGTGTTGACGATGCGTTCGACATGGCGCTGCGTCAGGTGCGGATTTTCATCCGCAATTTTTTGGATCAATTCAGATCGGATCATCCGCAAATTCCCCCTAGTGGTCCCCGTCCCAATTCGCGGGATTCTGGGCCGTTCCACGCTGTTGCCTTTGGACTATAGGGATAATTTTCCATCGCACAAACAAAATTAAGACCTAAGCCCGCCAAAGCAAAGGGTCCCGTCGTGAAACGGGGCCCCTTTTTGTTACCGCGAACAGCGGAAGGCTTACTTGTCGCCCTTCAGAGCAGCGCCAAGGATGTCGCCCAGGCTTGCGCCCGAATCGGACGAGCCATACTGCTCGACAGCTTCTTTCTCTTCAGCGATCTCGCGTGCCTTGATCGACAGACCCATGCGGCGGGTCTTTGGATCAATGTTGGTGACGCGCACGTCGATCTTGTCGCCGACGTTGAAACGCTCGGGACGCTGGTCAGCGCGGTCGCGCGACAGGTCCGAACGGCGGATGAACGACTTGGCGCCGTTGTATTCCACTTCTACGCCGCCTTCTTCGATCGCGGTGACGACGACGGTGATGATACCGCCACGCTTCACGCCATCAACAGCATCGGTGAAGGTGTCTTCGCCCAAAGCTTTGATCGAGAGCGAGATACGCTCTTTTTCGACGTCAACTTCGGTAACAGACGCCGTGACGGTGTCGCCCTTGCGATAGTTTGCAATGGCTTCTTCGCCGCGCTGGTCCCACGACAGGTCGGACAGGTGAACCATGCCGTCGATGTCGTTATCAAGGCCAACGAACAGACCGAATTCGGTGATGTTCTTAACTTCGCCTTCGATATTGGTGCCCACTGGATGGGTCTCGGCAAAGACTTCCCATGGGTTACGCTGGGTCTGCTTAAGGCCCAAGGAAACGCGACGCTTGGTGCTGTCGATTTCCAGAACCATAACTTCCACTTCTTGGCTGGTCGAAACGATTTTGCCGGGGTGGACGTTCTTTTTGGTCCAGGACATTTCCGAAACGTGAACCAGACCTTCAACACCGGCTTCCAGCTCTACAAAGGCGCCGTAATCGGTGATGTTGGTGACACGGCCCTTGTGCACGGTGCCCAGAGCATACAGTTTTTCAACGGCATCCCATGGGTCGGACTGCAACTGCTTCATGCCAAGGCTGATGCGGTGAGTGTCTTTGTTGATCTTGATGACCTGAACCTTGACGGTCTCGCCGATGGCAAGAATTTCCGACGGGTGGTTCACACGGCGCCATGCCATGTCGGTGACGTGCAGCAAGCCATCTACGCCGCCCAAGTCAACAAACGCACCGTATTCGGTGATGTTCTTGACGACGCCGTCAACGGTTTGGCCTTCGGTCAGGTTGCCGATAACTTCGGCGCGCTGCTCGGCACGGCTTTCTTCAAGGATCGCACGACGCGAAACAACGATGTTGCCACGACGACGGTCCATTTTCAGGATTTGGAATGGCTGCTTCATGCCCATCAGCGGGCCTGCGTCGCGCACAGGGCGCACGTCGACTTGGCTGCCAGGAAGGAAGGCAACAGCGCCGCCCAGATCCACGGTAAAGCCGCCTTTGACACGACCAAAGATCGCGCCATCGACGCGGGTCTCGGAGGCATAGGCCTTTTCCAGACGGTCCCAAGCTTCTTCGCGGCGAGCTTTCTCGCGCGAGATTTGAGCTTCGCCACGAGCGTTCTCAACGCGGTCCAGATACACTTCAACAGTGTCGCCGACGTTGATGTTTGGCAGCTCGCCTGGGTTGGCAAATTCTTTAAGATCGATGCGGCCTTCCATCTTGTAGCCGACGTCGATAATGGCTTGGCCCGCTTCAATCGCGATAACCTTACCTTTGACAACAGTACCCTCTTCGGGGGTGTCAATCTCGAAGCTCTCTTTCAAGAGGGCTTCAAATTCTTCCATAGCGTTCATAGACATGCAGTTTGGTCCTTTTCATCTTTGTCACTGGCCATGCGGTTGGCTCCGCCGGTCTTGCTCGAAATTAAAAACGGGGCCGTGGCAAGGCCAGACCCAATCTTGCGCGTCCCTAACGCGAAAGCTGGCGATTTGCAAGCAATGGTTGGTCCGCGCGAATGACAAACGGCCCCCTGTGCAGAGGGCCGCTGTCTGGGGCGTTTTGCCTAAGATCAGGCGATTTCTGTCACAAGCTCGGACATCGGCTTGCGGACTTTTTTCGCACCGTTCAACCAATCGCCTTCGGCCGCGCGGTAGCCCAAAGGCATCAGGCTAACCGAGCGCAGGCCCTTGGCACGCAGGCCAAGGATTTCGTCAACGGCGTCAGGGTTAAAGCCTTCCATCGGGGTGGCGTCCACCTCTTCAAAGGCGGCCGCAACCAGACCGACACCCAGCGCGATATAGGCTTGGCGGGCGGCGTGATCATAGTTCACTTCAGCTGCGCGTGGCAGATAGCTGGCCTTCAGGTTGTCGTAATAGGCGTTCAGCATTTCCATCGGCGTGCCGCGCTCAGCGTGGGTTTGGTTGACCACGGCGTCGATACGCTCGGCGGTGTAATTGTCCCATGCTGCAAAGACCAACAGATAGGTGCTGTCGGTGATCTGCGCTTGGTTCCAAGCCGCATCGCGGATTTTGGCGCGAATTTCGGCATTGGTCACGACAAACACTTCAAAGGGCTGCAAGCCGCTGGAGGTGGGCGCAAGGTTGATCGCCTGCAAGATCGCATCCAGCTTGGCGCGCGGCACGATCTTGGCAGGATCCATCGCTTTGGTCGCGTAACGCCAGTTCAGCTTTTCGTTCAACATCTTCATGGTCTTTCAGATTGAGGAGGGTGGTATGCATTAGTAACCTGCGATATAGCCTGAAGTCTGGCCACCGCAAGAAGGCACATCTCTGTAACCGGTTTCAGCGAGGCGTTATGAAAGATCACAGCGTTGGCGATTGCCCGATTGCCTGCACCAAAGTGCGGTCAGTTTTGGCGCGGGTGGGCGACAGTTGGAGCGTTCTGGTCATTCTGGCGCTGGATGGTGTCGGGGTGATGCGCTTTAACGAGTTAAAGCGGCATTTGGGCATCAGCCAGCGGATGTTAAGCCTGACATTGCGCGAGCTGGAACGCGACGGCATGGTGCAGCGCCGGGTTTTTGATGCGCTGCCTGCACGCGTGGAATATGCGCTGACACCGCTTGGGGCGTCTTTTGCTGCGCCGATTAGGGTGATGGGGCTCTGGGCCTATGAAAACCTAGCCCAGATCGACAGCGCCCGCGCGGCCTTTGATGCGCGGCTAAACCCCTAGGCGCGCAGCGTCAAACCCCGCCGCCGCAAAGATCGCCATCAGGCGGTCGTCAAAGCTATCGGCTTGAATATCCAAACAGTTTTGCCCGAAATACCAGTAAAGTGCCTTGGCATAGTCTGGCGGGCTGTGCAGGGCCGCGCGCAGCGCGCGGGGAAAATCGGAAGGGCTTTGCGCGGTCTGCACCAGCGCGTGAAAATCCGACCGGCCAAAGATCACCGCCGGCTTTTGGTGCAAGAACCCCTCAATCGCGGTGGCGGAATTGATCGAGACGCTGACCGCACAGGCGGCCAGAATGTCATGCACATTGGCCTCGGTTGCGATCAGCGCATGGCCCTCGGCTTGCAGCGTGGCAATGATCTCGGCCCCCAATTCGGGTTTCAGCGGATGCGGTTTGACCAATACCGCACGCCCTTCTGCCCCCGCCACAACCGCGCGCAGCATCTCTTCAAAGCTGGCAAAGGCTTGGCCCTGCCGGATCGGCGCGGGGCCTTGCAAAAACACCGCAATCGCCCCCTTGGGCAGCGCCGAGACGGCCCCCATCTGGCGATAGCGCGAATGCCTGCGCGCGGTAAAGCGCGCGTGCAGCATTTGGGCATAGCGCGCGGCCTGATCCGCATCAATCAGCGCAGGCTCATAGGCCCGCGCGCCAATGCTCGAGGCCGCCTGCACGCCCTTGGGGTCGACATGAAAGAACCCCTCCAGATAGGCCGTTGCCGCATTCAGCCAGCCCTGTGCCTGCACCTGGCCATTTTCCATGACATGCAGATTGCCGTCTTGCAGCGCCCGCGCCGCCGCCCTTGGCATATCGGCGGCGAAATCGGCGGTCAGCCCGCGCGCCGCAAGCGTCTGCACGATCCGCCCATAAAGCAGCGGCGGCTTTCCCTTGGCAAAGCCCGCGATAAACCGCTCGGGCATATGCAGGATGACCCGCGCCGTCATCTTGCGGCTTTGACCACCGCCACGGCGCGGGCGATAGCCTCGGGAATGGTTAGGGCAGAGGTGTCGATGATCACCGCCGTCTCGGCCGCGCGCAGCGGCGCATCGGCGCGGCCCATGTCACGCGCATCGCGCTCGATCACCTCGGCCAGCACCTGTGCCGCATCGCCGCCGACCTCAAGCCAACGCCGATGCGCGCGCACCTCTGGGCTGGCGGTGACAAACAGCTTCACCTCGGCCTCGGGGCAGATCACCGTGGCAATGTCGCGGCCATCCAACACCGCACCACCGGCGCTGCGCGCAAAGTGGCGCTGAAACGCCAGCAGGGCCGCGCGCACCTCGGGGATCACCGCAACGCGGCTTGCCGCCTGACCCGCCGCCATGCTGCGCAGATCGTCGCGCGCCAGATCCTGCGGTTGCAAGCCCCGTGCCGCCGCAATCGGATCGCCGCCCATCGCGCCAACCGCGCGATACAACAGCCCGGTGTCCAGATGCGCAAAGCCAAATTCGGCAGCCACCGCACGGCTGATCGTGCCTTTTCCGGCAGCGGCTGGCCCGTCAATGGCAACGGTAAAGCGCATCGCCGATCCTTTAGCTGTCAAGCTTTTGCGGCTCTTGCGGGCCATAGGCATAGGCGTTCGACAGGATCATACCGCCATCGTCCAGCACATCGCCGACAGCATCTTCTTCTTCAAATTCAAACTCATAGCCGTCAAAGGGGAAGGCTTCGGCATCAACAAGCCCTTCAATGGCGATCAGGATAATACCCTCGGCCTCGAACTCTGCCACCAACATCTGCAAGGCCTCGGTGGCGGTCTGCGCCTTCATCACCGCAAGCTGGTAATGGCCCAGATAGGCGCCCTCATCCTCATCGGCCCATTCGGGGTCGCAGGCATCAATGCAGCAGGCAAAAACGCCCGAGCCGGTGCCATCGGTGGCATCGGGTTCAAACGGATGCGGCTCCGAGACACAGATCTCACCCGAAGATTGCGCCGCCTCGACCATCTCGTCGATATCCACCTCAAAGGGCAGAATTTCATCGTCAAAGGCCTCAACATCGCCCGCATGTAAAATCCGGTCCAAGCGCAGCCCGTTGACCACGATGGAATTGGACAAAACCATCAAAGCATCGCCCAGATCATCGGCCATCAGCACAAAGAACCGCGCCTCGCCGCCATAAAGGGCGCCCTCGGGCATGGCGTTCTGACCTTCGGGGTCATGCGCCTCTACGGCGATATAATAGGTTCCCATCGGGTCATCCTTTTCGGTTGCGTCTTGCCCCAGCCTTAACGGCCCGCGCCGCCGCCGCCAAGGTCAAAGCGGATTACGCTTGCGTCAGGGTCGCGCCAAGCTGCGCCATCAGCCCAGTGAAAATCGGGAAAGACGTCGCAATCGGCGAGGCATCATCAACCGAAACCGGCTGCTTTGACGCAAGCCCCAGCACAAGGAAAGACATCGCAATGCGGTGGTCGATATGGGTGGCGCAAACCGCCCCACCCGGAACCGCGCCCGCGCCCATGCCGTGCACAATCAGCGTGTCCTCGTCTTCCTCGATCCGCACGCCACAAGCCTCCAGCCCGCGCGCCATCGCGTCAATGCGGTCGGATTCCTTGACGCGCAGCTCTTTCACGCCGCGCATCACGGTCTTGCCGGTGGCACAGGCCGCCACCACCGACAGGATCGGATATTCGTCAATCATCGAAGGCGCACGCTCTGGCGGCACCTCAATGCCCTTCATATTCCCCGAAAACCGCACCCGCAAATCGGCCACAGGCTCGCCGCCCTCTTCGCGTGGGTTCTGAAACTCAATCTCGGCGCCCATCTCCATCAAGGTGATGTAAAGCCCGTTGCGCGTCAGGTTCTGGCTGACGCCCGGCACAAAAATGTCCGAACCTTCCACCAAGAGCGCCGCACAGACCGGAAAGGCCGCCGAAGACGGATCGCGCGGCACCGCCACGCTTTGCGCGCGCAAGTCCGGCTGGCCTTGCAGCGTAATCACCGACCCCTCCGCGCGGCGCTCGACCTCCAGCTTGGCGCCAAAGCCGATCAACATCCGCTCCGAATGATCCCGCGTCGGCTCGCGCTCGATCACCACCGTCTCGCCGGGGCAATTCAACCCGGCCAGCAAAATCGCCGATTTCACCTGCGCCGAGGCCACCGGCAAAGCATAGCGCACCGGCTTCGGCCGCGCCGCGCCCACCACCGTCATCGGCAAACGCCCACCCTTGCGCCCGTAGGCCTCGGTGCCAAACAGCGCCAAAGGCTCGGTCACCCGTCCCATCGGCCGCTTGCGCAAAGACGCATCGCCGGTAAAGGTCACCGTCATCGCCGAGGTCGCCATGGTGCCCATGATCAACCGCACACCCGTGCCCGAATTGCCGCAGTCAATCACATCGGCAGGCTCTTGAAAGCCGCCAACGCCCACCCCCTGCACCGACCAATCGCCCAAGCCATGCCGCGTCACCGTCGCCCCAAAGGCCTGCATCGCCTTGGCGGTGTCCAAAACGTCCTGGCCTTCCAAAAGCCCGGTTACCCGGGTCTCGCCCAAAGCCATCGCGCCAAAAATCAACGACCGGTGGCTGATCGACTTATCACCGGGCACCAAGGCCGTCCCCGTCAAAGGGCCAGATTTATGCGCGGTCATCGGTTGGGCGGTGCCATGGGCAGACATGATCGGTCTCCTGCAAGAATTCGCTGCCCTGATACCGCAACCAATCTGCGCGGTCTATGCCCCTATCGCGCGGCTTGGGCTTTCATCTTGGCGCAAATATCCCCGCCGGAGGCTCCTAGGCCCAAAGCCAATCGCCCCGCCTCAGACCTCGCCCGCCCCGCCATTGCGCCGATAGGTTAAATAATAGGGTGGCCGCCCCTCGCGCAAAGCCTTCTGCTCATAACGGGTCGAATACCAATCCGCCCAAGGCGTATCGCCCTGATCTTGCAGGGCAAAGCCCGCCAGCGGCACCTCTTCCAAGCTCTGGCGCACATAATCGGCAATATCGGTGGCAATGCGCAACTCGGCCTGCGGCTTCATCACCCGAGCAAGCGCTGTCAGATAGCCTTGGGTGACAAAACGGCGGCGATGGTGCCGCGCTTTTGGCCAAGGGTCGGGATAGTTCAAAAACGCCTTGTCCAAACAAGCGCTGGGCAAAACGTCAAACAAATCGCGCACATCACCTGGGTGCAGCGCCAGATTGCTCACCTCGGCTGCACGAATTTTGCCCAAAAGCATGGCAATGCCGTTCACAAAAGGCTCGCAGCCAATCAGCCCGACCTGCGGATAGGTCGCGGCCATATGCACCAAATGCTCGCCGCCGCCAAAGCCGATTTCCAGCCACAGCGGCTTGCCTTCAAAGCGCGACAGATCAATCGGTGTGCGCTCTGGATTGTCCTCCCGCGTCACGCCCTTAAGGCTCAAAGCCTCAAGATCTTCGGCCAAATAGGTTTTCTGGCTGTCACGCAGGGTTTTGCCGTGAATGCGGCCATAAAAATTGCGCCGCTCGACTGGATCATACATCGCGAAAGCCTCTGGTTTGGTCTGCGGTCTCTTGCCCTGCAGCGGCCAAAGCGTCAACCCCCGCCCCACTAAGGGCGCGCGGCAGCAGCGGCTGTGCCGGGCTCGATGCCCGGCACAGCCGCCCTTGTCTTCAGATCAAACCGCGGCTTTCAGCGCCTCGATCAGATCGGTTTTCTCCCAGGAAAACCCGCCATCTGCCTCGGGCGCGCGGCCAAAGTGGCCATAGGCGGCGGTGCGGGCATAGATCGGACGCGTCAGCGCCAGGTGCTCGCGGATGCCGCGCGGGGTCAGATCCATGCACTGCGCCACCGCGCGTTCAATCGCTTCGGCCTCAACGCGGCCGGTGCCATGGGTATCGACATAGATCGACAAGGGCTTTGCCACCCCAATCGCATAAGACACCTGCAAGGTGCAGCGATCTGCCAGACCTGCCGCGACCACGTTCTTGGCCAGATAGCGCGCCGCATAGGCGGCCGAGCGGTCAACCTTGGTCGGATCCTTGCCCGAGAACGCGCCGCCGCCATGCGGCGCCGCCCCGCCATAGGTGTCGACAATAATCTTGCGCCCGGTCAGACCCGCATCGCCATCCGGCCCGCCAATCACAAAGGTGCCGGTCGGGTTGACCCACCATTCGGTCTTTTCCGAAATCCAGCCCGAGGGCAGAACTTCGCGGATATAGGGTTCGACAATGGCGCGAATATCATCCGAGGTCTGGCTTTCCAGC
Source organism: Cypionkella sp. (assembly GCF_036782355.1). Lineage (NCBI taxonomy): Bacteria > Pseudomonadati > Pseudomonadota > Alphaproteobacteria > Rhodobacterales > Paracoccaceae > Cypionkella > Cypionkella sp. The sequence goes on along the minus strand of NZ_DAIPZF010000010.1, from coordinate 50,993 downwards.
GCATGCTGGGTCGAGAGCACGATCGAGGTCACCTCGACCGGCACACCGTCTTCATAGCGCAAGGACAGCTGAGATTTTGCGTCTGGCCGCAGCGTCGGCTCTTGGCCTGATTTGCGCACTTCGGCCAGACGGCGCAGGATAGCGTGTGAATATTGGATCGGCGCCGGCATCAGCTCGGGCGTCTCGCGGCAGGCATAGCCGAACATAATACCCTGATCGCCTGCGCCATCCCGGTCGACGCCCTGGGCGATATGGGCCGATTGCGGGTGCAGATAATTCTGCACTTGCAGGGTGTTCCAATGAAACTCGTCCTGCTCATAGCCGATGTCGCGCACACAATCGCGCACGATGCCTTCGACCTGCTCCATCATCTGGGCGGTCGCGGCCTTATCGGCCAGTCCGACCTCGCCGCCGACGACAACGCGGCCCGTGGTGGCAAAGGTTTCACAGGCGACGCGGGCATTGGGTTCTTGGGTCAAAAACGCATCCAGCACCGCGTCCGAGACGCGATCACAAAGTTTATCTGGATGGCCCTCGGAAACAGATTCCGAGGTGAAAATATAAGATTTACGAGTCATGGGGACGTGCTCCGATTGGTTAACCCGTCACGCCAGGAAGCCGTTGTGCGGGAATAAGGTTTCTGTTGTGCCAAAGCTTGGCAAAGGTCAAGCCCGAGCGAGGGTGCGTCTTAGATACAGCAGCCCAAACAGGCCACCAAGCAACAGTAAGACAGGAATTTCACCAAATTGTGCGTAAATTGTGGCAGGCAAGGGGCTTGGCAGTGCCACATCCAGATAGCTGGCGATGCCAAAGGTCAGGCTTGCCGTCACCCGCCCGCGCGCATCATAAACTGCCGTCACTCCGGTATTGGCCACCCGCACCATCGGCAAACCCTGCTCGATGGCGCGCAAACGCGCTTGGGCTGCGTGCTGAAATGGCCCGCTCCAGACCCCGAACCACGCATCATTGGTGATCTGCAACAGCCAATCCGCCCGCCCCGCGCCGCGCAGATCTTGTGGGAACACCGCCTCATAGCAGATCAGTGGCTGCATTTTGCCCAAAGCGCCAAGGTCGATCACCTGTGGCCCGGGGCCTGCCATATAGCCATTGCCGCTGGCCGAGGCAAAGGCCGAGATATTGGCCCAAGCAAAAAGCGCATCGCCAAAGGGAATATATTCGCCAAAGGGGACCAAATGGAATTTGTCGTAATTGGCCAGAGTGCTGCCATCTGCGCCAATCACCCGCAGCGAATTCCAGCCCTGCGCGCCCTCACTGCGCTGCAATCCCAGCGCCACCGTTGCGCCATCGGCGGCCTCGGCGATGATCTGGGCAATCTCGGGGTGTCGCTCGATCAGATAGGGCAGGGCAGTTTCGGGCCAGATCACCAGATCCGGCGCAGGTTTCACCGCCGTATAGGCTAGCAATCTGTCAAAGAACTGCTGTGCCAGATCTGGATCCCATTTTGTCTGCTGGGCGGCATCAGGCTGGACCAGCCGCAGCGTGATCGCCCGCGGCTCGGGCATTGGTGCTGCCAGCAGCCAAAGCCCAAAGCCCCAAACCGTGGCCAAGCCCAAAGCCACCCGCCAAGCCGCGCGCCCGCGCGTCAGCCCGTAAGCCAGCAGCAGCGTCAGCAGCGTCAAGCCCGAGGGTCCGACCCAAGCCGCCACCTGCGCCACGGGTGTGTCAATCCAGATGTGGCCAATCTGCGCCCAAGGAAAACCGGTTAGCACATAGCCGCGCGCCAATTCCGCCAGCGTCAGCGTCAGCGCAAACCCCAATGCCCGATTGCGCGCCGGCACCAAAGCCGCCAGCGCCCAGAATAGCGCCAAACCAAAGGCCATAAACAGCAGCGCAAAGGGCGCCATCCATCCGTCGCGCGCCGCATCCACCATGAAAGGCTGCACCAGCCAGTTCAGCGCCAGCCCAAAATAGCCTGCCCCGCCGAACCACGCCCGCCAAGCACCCTCGCGCCGGCCTGGCCCTGACACCAGCACGATCAGCCCTGCCAACGCTGGCAGGCTGACCGCCCAAAGCCCCCAAGGCGCCTGACCCAAAGCCGCCAAAGCGCCCAAAGCCGCCGCCGCCGCGCGCCAGCGCCACATCGGCATCTTAGCCGTCAACTTCAGCAGGATCAGGCCGCACCACCGACCCCGGCAACCGCACCCGCAAGCGCTTGATCCGGCGCGCATCAGCGTCAAGCACCTCGAACTCGGCCCCCGATTCGTGGGGCACGATCTCGCCGCGCACCGGCACCCTCCCTGTGCGCAAGAACACCAAGCCGCCCAGCGTGTCGATATCCTCGTCATCCTCGCCATTGCGCAGCGTCAAGCCAATGGCCGCCTCAAACTCCGCCAAAGGCACCGTCGAGGCCGCAAGGTAAATCCCTGGCTTTTCCTCTTTCCACAGCGCGCCTTCGGCCTCGTCATGCTCGTCTTCAATCTGGCCGATGATGGTCTCGATCAAATCCTCAATCGTCACCAAACCATCAACGCCACCATATTCGTCAATCACCAAAGCCATATGCACCCGCTCGCGCTGCATCTTTTGCAGCAAGATCGCGGCAGGCATCGAGGGCGGCGCAAACAGCACCGGCCGCAGCAGCTTTTTCAACGAAAACCGCGCACCTGTGCCAAAGCCATGCTGCAAAGCCAAATCCTTCAGCAGCACCAAGCCCTGCGGATGATCCAGCGTGCCCTTGTAAACCGGCAGACGCGAAAACCCATGCTCGCGGAAAGCCGCTACCAAATCGTCGCGGCCAATGTCCAAAGGCACGGCGGCAATCTCAACCTTGGGAATGGCGACATCATCCACCCGCAAACGGCGCAAATTGCCAAAGCCGGGCAACATCACACCCTTGGGTTCTGCACTGCCGGTCTCTGCCCCGGCTTGCGCGCTGTCGCTTGCATGAAAGGCGCTTAAAAGCCGCCCGAAAAATCCGCGTGGAGAGGCCTCGGCCTCCTCCGTCCCAAGCTGCGCGCGCGGCGCAGCCCCAGACCCGTCACTACTACTGCCCATCGGCCCTTTTTCCAAAACCGCCCCCGCACAGAGGGCCCCGCTAGTATGGGTCAGAAAGCCCCAAGCGCGCAAGTATCCGCACCTCAGTTGCTTCCATCACCGTGGCATCTGCGTCATCAATGTGATCGTAGCCCAGCAAATGTAAAAATCCATGAACAACCAAATGCTGCACATGATCACGCATCGGCTTGCCCGCCGCCGCCGCTTCTGCCGCACAGGTGTCATAGGCAATGGCAATATCGCCCAAAGGCTCAGGGTCGTCGATCTCGCCCGCCGCTGGCAAATCCGGCACGCAGCCAAGCTCTGCCCCGCGCTCTTCTGATGGCCAGCTCAACACATTGGTCGCCGCCGCCTTGCCGCGAAAGTCGCCGTTCAAAACTGCGATCCGCGCGTCATCGCAGCCCATCAGACAAAGACTAAAGCCTTCAACCTCCAGCCCAACCTCGCTACAGGCCGCCAGCACCGCAGGCTGCGCCAAGGCCGCAAGCCCAAGTGCCTCCCAGCGCGCATCCTCAATCACTATGTCCAAAAATGGCTCCATCACCGCCTCATATGGTGCCGCAGCGCACATCTCAAGCCCGTTCATCTGTCTCTAAATATCCTGGGGGGAGAGGCCGCAGGCCGTGAGGGGGGCAAAGCCCCCCTGCGTCGCCCGCCACAAATCCCGTCGCTAGCCTTTAGCCTCGTCGCGCTCATAAGCCTCGATCACCCGCGCCACAAGCGGGTGGCGCACGACATCCTTCGAGGTGAAGTAGTTAAACGATACCCCCTTAACCCCCGCCAGAATACGCTCGGCATCCGCCAAGCCCGAAGCCGTGCCGCGCGGCAAATCGACCTGCGTACGGTCGCCTGTGATCACCATACGCGAGCCTTCGCCCAGGCGGGTTAGGAACATTTTCATCTGCATGGTGGTGGCGTTTTGCGCCTCATCCAGCACCACAAAGGCGTTTGACAAGGTCCGCCCGCGCATAAAGGCCAGGGGCGCAATCTCGATCCGCTTGTCTTCCATCAGTTTTTGCAACTGCTTGGCCGGCAGAAAATCATTCAGCGCGTCGTAAAGCGGCTGCATATAGGGGTCGATCTTTTCCTTCATATCGCCAGGCAAAAACCCCAAACGCTCGCCCGCTTCGACAGCTGGACGGCTCAGGATGATCTTTTCCACCGCGCCGGAAATCATCATCGTCACCCCCACCGCCACGGCAAGATAGGTCTTGCCGGTGCCCGCAGGCCCAATGCCAAAGCCCATTTCATTGGCGAACAGATTGGCGACATAGGCCTTTTGCGCCTCGGTGCGCGGCGCGATGGGTTTCTTGCGGGTGCGCAGCTCGAAATCGCCGCCATTGAACATCTCGATCTGCTCGGCTGGGTCAGTGCGCATCACATTTGGCATCGGTTGGCCCATGCGGATGGCGCCGTCGATATCGCCCGCCACCAAATCGCGCCCGGCCTCCAGCCGCGCATAAAGCGCACGCAGCACCGCTGCGGCTTGCTCGCGCGCGCCCAAATCGCCAATCACTGCCAAGCGATTGCCCCGGCGCAGCACATTCACCCCCATCTGATGCTCGATCTGCGCAAGGTTGCGGTCGTATTCGCCACAGAGGCTGATCAAAAGCCGATTGTCGGGAAATTCCAAGGTGGTTTCCACAATATCCTCGGGTCTGCTCGGGGGTGTCAACGCGCTGATGCCCAAAGGCTGCTCCTTTTAATGAAGGTGACGTCTAGATATAGTGTGAGCCTATAAGTTTGCTCTGGCAAGGCCAAGATGGCCCCGCGCCATGTCAAAGCCGTGACAATTGCCTGCATGCCTAAGAATTGCGCAAAGAAAAAGGCCGCAGCTTGCACTGCGGCCCGATCTTATCCTTTTGCGCGCATCTAGCGCTTTGGCACCCAATCCGAGCGCGCTTCGCCACCGCTAAAGGTGTAATTGCCCAGCACGGTTCCCGGCGGATAGAGGCTGTTGCACACTGGCAGGCCGGAGGCAGGGTCAAACCGGCGACCGGAATAGCCCTCGGCGCCATCGTCGATGATCCAGCCCTGACAGCCATCAGGATCATAGGCAATCGCGGCCTTGGCATTTGCCAAGCCTGACTTGTCAAATCCGGTGTCCTGATTTGTCGCAATCACGGTATTTTGACCCGCTTTATAAGGCGTCAGACCGACACAGCCCGAGATCAGCGTGGCGACCGATAGGCTTGCCGCAAGACTTAGAAACTTTACCATATCCGTTACCACCTATAGCAAACGATTTCGACGCGGCGATTCTGGCGCATGCCTTCGGCCGAAGCATTGCTGGCGCGTGGTTCGCGCTCGCCAAAGCCGATCTGACGATCCACCACAGCCCCGACCGAGCGGGCGACGCGGGCCACGGCTTCGGCGCGACGTTGCGACAGCCTCATGTTGTATTCATCCGAGGCACGACTGTCGGTATGGCCGTAGACGGCATAGCCAAAGGCGCCCGAGTTGGTGAAGAAATTCTGCAAGCGACGCCGCCCTTCGCCGGTCAATTGGGCGCTGTCGGTGGCAAACATTTGGTCGGTGTTTTCCACAAGGCAGGTGTTACGCTTCAGGCAAACGGGCTTGCCGGTTGTCGGATGAACCCGATCCAGCATATAGCCTTCAAGGCCGCCATCGGCCCACCAATGCATGCAGCCATCGGGGTCGATCCAAGCGCCCCAGATAATCTTGCCAGCAACCACCGGACCCGCCACGCTGTTTTTCGCAGCATATGTGTCAGCAGCGGATATTGTGGCGGTCAGCAGGCCCACGGCCAAGGCCGCGCCTCCGATCCCTCGTTTTACTGCTCTGGAAATGCGTTCCATGGCGGCAGGCCCCTTACTCATAGGAAAACAACTACACTCAGCAGAAGGTTTGCCGCTGGCCTACCTTGAAGTAAAGCAAAATATATACGTTTGAGGTTAATTGATAACCAATTGTAGTAAATATCCGCCCCAATGGGGCAAAATATGCTACATTACCCACAATCTTGGAAACAACGCGGCGCAGGGCTAGGCTGGCAGCCGCTCTCCTGCCAAGGAATTCGATGCAGCGGCGGTGATCCGCACCCGCACCAAATCGCCGATTTGCCCTGTCGAGTCGTTGACATGCACCGCGTGCAAATGATCGGATTTGCCAATCATCTGGCCCTCTTGCCGTCCGGGCTTTTCGTAAAGCACCCCGACCTCACGCCCCACCATGGCCGATTGTGCGGCGCGCTGCTGCTCGCCCAGCAAGGCCTGCAAGCGCTGCAAGCGCGCGTCCGAGACGTCTGCGGGCAATTCGGGCTTTTCGGCCGCAGGCGTGCCGGGGCGGGCCGAGTATTTGAACGAATAGGCCATGCCAAACCCAACAGCGCGGATCAGATCCAGGGTCTGCTCGAATTCAGCCTCGGTCTCGCCGGGAAAGCCAACGATGAAGTCTGACGACAACAAGATATCCGGCCGCGCGGCGCGAATGCGTTCAATCAGCCGCAGGTAATCTTCAGCGCTGTGTTTGCGGTTCATCGCCTTCAAGATGCGGTCAGATCCAGATTGCACGGGCAGATGCAGATAGGGCATCAGCTTGGGCAAATCGCCATGGGCGGCAATTAGATCGTCGTCCATGTCATTGGGATGCGAGGTGGTATAGCGCAGCCGCTCCAGCCCATCAATCTGCGCCATTTCGCGCAACAACCGCGCCAGCGTCCAGTCTTGATCCTGCATCATGCCGTGATAGGCATTCACATTCTGCCCCAGCAAAGTGATGTCGCGCACCCCGCGCGCCACCAGCCCGCGCGCCTCGGTCAAGATCCGCTCGACAGGGCGCGAGACTTCGGCACCGCGGGTATAGGGCACCACGCAAAAGGCGCAAAACTTGTCGCAGCCTTCTTGCACTGTCAGAAACGCCGCAGGGCCGCGCAGGGCCTTACGTTCGGGCAGGGCGTCGAATTTATCTTCAAGCGGGAAATCGGTGTCGATGCTTTGCCCAGGCGCGCGCGCCATTTCGGGCAGGCGGTGATAGGCCTGCGGCCCGACCACCAGATCCACCAAAGGCATCCGGCGCAAAATCTCTGCGCCTTCGGCCTGGGCCACGCAGCCGGCCACGCCGATCTTCATCGCGGGGTTTTCGGCCTTGAGTTTGCGCAGGCGGCCAAGGTCGGAGTAAAGCTTTTCCGAAGCCTTTTCGCGAATATGGCAGGTGTTGATCAGCACCATATCGGCACCCTCGGCGCTATCGACGCTGACATAGCCATCCGCGCCCATCGCCTCGGCCATGCGCTCGCTGTCATATACGTTCATCTGGCAACCATAGGTCTTGATGAACAGCTTTTTCGGATCGGCCATAACACACCTCATTGTCGCCGCCCGCTTACGCCATAAGTGCGGCTTTCGCAACGTCGCCGCGGTCTGGGGCTTGCAATGCGGCCGCAGTTCGCGGACTTTGGCGCGATACGAGTTAAGGCCAATAGGGCGCATGATGAAATATACCTCGCTTGAGGCGTTTTTAAGCCAGTCGAAACCGGCCCTTGCCAAGGGACCGCTGGCCATTGTCTTTGCCGAAGACGAGATCGAGCTGGATACCACCCTGCGCCACCATCTGAATGCAGGCTTTGCCGAGGTGGTGCTGCTGTCGCCCGATATCTTTGATTTGCCCGCCGAGGTCGAAGAAAAAATCCACCGTATTCGCTATGATGTCCATGCCGAACAGGCGCTGCTTTCGGCGGTCAATCGCCTGATCGAGGCAGCGCCCGGCATCTGGATGTATTACTGTTATAATGCCGAATATCTGTTCTTTCCGTTTTGCGAGACCCGCAATATCCGCGAGATGATCAGCTTTCAGATTGAAGAGCGCCGCGAAGCTTTTCTGTCTTATGTGGTTGATCTTTATGCCGATGATCTGTCCGAAGCCCCGAATGCTGTCTCGCTCGAGCGCGCCTGTCTGGACAAATCGGGCTATTACGCTTTGGCGCGTCCAGACCCTGCCAACCACAATCACCCCAAAGAGCGGCAGCTGGATTTTTTTGGTGGTCTGCGTTGGCGTTTTGAAGAGCATATCCCACCTGCCAAACGCAAGATCGACCGCATCGCACTGTTTCGCGCCAAGCCCGGGCTGAAATTGCGCGCCGATTTCACTTTTTCAGACGAGGAATACAACACCTATGCTTGCGCCTGGCACCATAACATAACCACCGCTATCGTGTCGTTTCGCACCGCCAAAGCCCTGCGCACCAATGCAGGTTCGCGCTTTGATATTCATAATTTCCGCTGGCACAATTCCATTCCGTTTGAATGGCACAGCCAACAGCTGATGGATCTGGGGCTGATGGAGCCGGGGCAGTGGTTCTGACACTTTAGGTGGTTTGGGCGGCGCAAAGCTGCCAGTCGATCTTGACGGTCTTGGGCGCAAGTGCTGCGCGCTTTGGGTCCAGCAAGGTCAGGATCAGGTTTGCGGCCTCTAGCCCAATCAGGCGCGGGCGCGGGTCGATGGTGGTGATGGTCGGATGCGAAATCCCTGCGATTTCATAGGCCCCAAAGCCTGCAATCGCGATCTGCTCGGGCACTTTGATGCCGCGGCGCTGGCATTCGGTCAGCGCCCCAAAGGCCGATAGGTCCGAGACGCAAACCACCGCTTGGGTGTCGGGCAGACTGTCCAGAAGTTGCCCCATTGCCGCCGCCCCCTCGCGCATCGAGATCGGCGGGCGGCCTGCGCCAATCAGCCGGTCAGTGGCCAAGCCGTGGCGCTGCATCGCCGCGATAAAGCCGCGCCGGCGGTCCGCGCCGCGGGTGTCGCCATCGGTATCGCCGCCGATAAAGCCGATCCGCTGCATGCCGCGCGCGGCAAGGTGATCGACCATTGCAGCCATGGTATCGGCATTGGAAAAGCCCACCACATGACCCAGCGGAGCTTCGGGCAGGTCCCAGGTTTCAATCACTGGAATGCCCGCATTGGCCAGCATCTTGCGGCTGCGCGGGCTGTGCCGCCCGCCTGTGACCACAATCGCCTCGGGCCGCCTGCGCAGCAGTTGCTCGATCAGCTCTTCTTCTTTGGCCACACTATAGCCGCTATAGCCCAGCAGCACCTGCATCCCCGCCTCGGCCAGCCGATCAGACAGCGCCCCCACCGTATCGGCAAAGTTGGCATTGTTAATCGACGGAATCGTCACCGCAACAAAGCTGGTTTTTTGGGTGCGCAGATTGGCGGCAGTGCTGTCAAAGACATAGCCCAGATCATCGGCAATCTGGCGAATGCGCTCGCGCGTGCTGTCGGAAACCGAGCGATCAGCCTTAAAGGCGCGGCTGACGGTCATCACCGACACCCCCGCCGCTTGGGCCACATCCTTCATGGTTTTCGCGCTTTGCTGCATCTTTCCCCGCTTTCGCCGCGCTGCTTGTCAGCTTTGCGCGGCGCTGTCCATGCTGACTAGCCTTTGTATTCTTGGGCCTCGGTGACATGATGATGGATGCGGCCCTCGAAATACTGCGCCACGATTTGGGCCGTGACATCGCGCGATTGGGCGCGAAACGGGCTGGTCAGCGCTTGGTCCAGCGCAGCGCGGTCGGGGTAGCTGATCGCCAGCATCAGCGGAAATTCCGGCGCGCCTTCGTCACGTTCGCAGCCAAAGCTGACACGCACATCGGTATTGCCGGGAAATTGCCGCCACAAAGGCACAAGCTGCGCGGTGACGGCGGCGCGAAAGGCCTCGGTGGTGCCCGGCTTTAATTGGCCCTCAAACAAAGCAAATCGGGTGATCATTCGAACAAATCCTTATTTGGTCCGGTGAAATATTCCATCAGTGCGGCTTGATCTTCGCCGCCCAAACCGGCGGCGGTCAGCATGCGGTGGATCTCGGCGCAAACGGCGGTCAGCGGCATTGATGTGTTGCTGCGCCGTGCCAAATCTTGCGCGGCATTCAGGTCTTTGACCATATTATCTATCCGGCCTGTGCGGCGATAATCCTTCGTCGCAAAGCGCGGCATATATTCTTGCAAGATCGCGCTGTCGGCCCGCCCGCCGCGCAGCGCTTGCGGGATTTTTGCCGCATCCACGCCTGCGGCAAGCGCCAGCTGCGTCGCTTCGGCCACTGCCATGAAGTTCAATCCACAAAGCACCTGATTGATCAGCTTGGTGGTCTGGCCTGCGCCAACGGGCCCCATATGGGTGTAATTGCTGGCCAGATGCTGCAAGATCTGCTGCGCCTCGGCCACATCCTGCGCGGCCCCCCCCACCATCAGGGTCAATTGCCCCAGTGCCACCTTGGGCGCGCCGCCTGACAGCGGGCTGTCCACCCAGCGCAGACCAAGCGCTGCGGCTTTGGCCGCCAGCGCCTTGGTGGCATCGGGGTCAATCGAGGACATATCAATCAGCAAGCTGCCAGCCTTCGCGCCTTCGGCCACGCCCTGCGGGCCAAACACGGCCCGCTCGACAATCTGCGCCGCGTTCAGGCTGATCACCACAAAATCGGCCTGCGCTGCCGCCATGGCCGCCGAGCTTGCGGCCGTCGCGCCCAAGCTTACAAGCGCTGCCACCTTCTCGGCGTCCAGATCATAGACCGTCAGATCTTGCCCCATCTGCACCAGCCGCGCGCCAATCGCGCCGCCCATGGCACCCGCACCGATCAAGGCGATTTTCTGGCTCATCGCAAGGCCTCCTGAAACTGGGCAATAATCGCTTCGGGGGGCTGGTCAATATCAGCCATCACAAAGGTCTCATCCAAGCTGGGCTCTTCCAGCGTTGCAAGCTGGCTGTCCAAAAGCGAAGGCGGCATGAAATGCCTCGGCCTTGCCTGCATCCGTGCCAGCAAAACCGCGCGACTGCCGCGCAGGTATAGAAACGTCACCGAGGCCGCCGCCGCCTGCCGGATCTGGTCGCGGTAGGCGCGTTTCAGCGCCGAACAGGCGACAACCGTGCCGTCACGCGCCAGAACCGCGCCAACCTGCGCCAGCCAAGGCGCGCGATCGGCGTCGGTCAGCGGCGCGCCGCGGCGCATCTTGGCGATATTGGCAGCAGGGTGCAGATCGTCGCCATCGACAAAGCGCAAGCCCTGCGCCTGCGCAAACCCCGCACCAATCCGGCTTTTGCCACAGCCCGAAACCCCCATCACCACATAGCGCGTCACAGCGAAACCGTGATGCCGCCGTCAATGTAAAGCGTGGTGCCATTGACGAAGGACGAGGCCTGCGACGACAGGAAGATGCAGGCCCCGACCAGCTCTTCGACATTGCCCCAACGCCCTGCGGGGGTGCGCTTGCACAGCCAATCGGTAAAGGCGGGATCGTCGCTCAGCGCCTTGTTCAGCGGCGTCAGGAAATAGCCCGGTGCCAGCGCATTGCATTGCAACCCGTATTTGGCCCAATCGGTGGCCATGCCTTTGGTCAGGTTCGACACAGCACCTTTGGTGGCGGTATAAGGCGCGATGCCGGGGCGGGCGAGGGCCGATTGCACGCTGGCCACATTGACGATCTTGCCCGCGCCGCGCGCGATCATATGGCGTGCGCAGGCTTGGCCGACATGAAACACCGAAGCAACATTGGTCTGTAACAGCCGCTCGAAGGCATCGGCGGGAAATTCCTCCAGCGGGCCGCGATGCTGCATGCCGGCATTGTTGACCAAGATGTCAATCGCGCCAGCCTCGGCCTCAAAGCCATCAACAGCGGCGCGCACAGCGTTGTGGTCGGTGACGTCAAACACCAGCTCGTGGATGGTAAAGCCTTCGCCGCGCAAGACATTTGCCGCCGCTGTCAGCTTGGCCGCATCCCGCCCATTCATCACAATCTCGGCCCCTGCTGCGGCCATGCCGCGCGCCAAGGCCATGCCTATGCCCTGCGACGATCCGGTGATCAGGGCGCGTTTTGCGGTCAGGTCAAATAAGCTTAGGCTCATGGTCATCCTTTTAGGCTCGACAGGGGGAAAATGAATCGGCTATGTTATCGATAACATGTAGCAGCTGCGACTCTAGGTCAACCATAAAGCCCGCCTTGGAAAGTCAAATATGTCAAAACCAGATCTCCTGCAAATGGGCGCCTATCCTGATTGGGACCAAATTCCGCTCGAGGCGGCCTTTCAGGTGCATCGCTATTTCGAGGCCGCTGATAAGCCTGCCTTTCTGGCTCAGGTTGGCCCGCGCATTCGCGCCATTGCCACGCGGGGCGAATTGGGGGCCTCGGCGCAGATCATCGCGGCCTGTCCACAGCTTGAACTGATCTCGGTTTACGGGGTGGGCTATGATGCGGTTGATCTGGCGGCTTGCCGCGCGCGCGGCATTCGGGTGACCAACACCCCCGATGTGCTGACCAATGATGTCGCCGATCTGGCGGTGGCGATGATGCTGGCGCAGACGCGCGGCATGCTTGCGGCCGAGGTTTGGGCGCGCTCGGGCGATTGGGTGGCCAAGGGCGGCTATCCGCTGCAAAGCCGGGTCTGGGGGCGGCGCGCGGGGGTCTTGGGGCTGGGCCGGATTGGCCATGCGGTGGCCAAACGGCTGGCGGGTTTCGATATGCAGATCGCCTATTCCAGCCAAAGCCGCAAAGAGGTGCCCGCCGATTGGGCCTTTATCCAAGACCCTGTGGCGCTGGCGCAAGAGGTCGACTTTCTGTTTGTCACCCTCGCCGCCAGTGCCGAAACCCGCCATATCGTCAATGCTGCGGTGATCAAGGCGCTTGGCCCGCAGGGCATGTTGATCAACGTCAGCCGCGCCGCCAATGTTGATGAGACCGCACTTCTGGACGCGCTGGAAACTGGCGCCCTGCGCGCCGCCGCCCTTGATGTGTTCGAGGGCGAACCCGCGCTGAACCCGCGCTTTAAGGCGCTGCCGCAAGCCTTCTTGCAGCCGCATCACGGCTCTGGCACCTATGAGACCCGTCAGGGCATGGGCGCGTTGCTGCGCCAAAACCTAAGCGCGCATTTTGCAGGCCAGCCCCTGCCAAGTTTGGTGATCTGAATGAAATCTATCGTCATCCATGCCGCAAAAGACCTGCGGATCGAAGAAACCGCGCCCGAACCCCTTGGTGCGGGCCAAGTCGAAATTCGGCTGGCCACGGGGGGGATTTGCGGCTCGGATCTGCATTACTTCAACCACGGCGGCTTTGGCGCGATCCGCTTGCGCGAACCGATGGTGCTGGGCCACGAGGTTTCGGGCCATATCACCGCGCTGGGGCAGGGGGTGACGGGGTTGGCGCTGGGGCAATTGGTGGCGGTTTCGCCCTCGCGGCCATGCCATCAGTGCAGCTATTGCCAAAAGGCGATGTTCAACCACTGCCTGAATATGCGCTTTTACGGCTCGGCCATGCCTTTTCCGCATATTCAGGGCGCGTTTCGGCAGGTCTTGGTGGCCGATGCCAGCCAATGCGTGCCAGCCGATGGGCTAACGGCGGGCGAGGCGGCGATGGCCGAGCCGCTGGCGGTCTGCCTGCATGCCACCCGCCGCGCGGGGCCGCTGCTTGGCAAATCGGTGCTGGTCACCGGCTGCGGCCCGATTGGGATTTTGTGCATCCTTGCGGCGCGCCGCGCAGGTGCGGATTTTATCGCCGCCACCGATCTTTCGGATTTCACCTTGGGCCTTGCGCGGCAAGCGGGGGCCGATGTTACCCTCAACACCGCGCAAGTGCCCGAGGCTTTGGCCGCCTATACCCAAGACAAGGGCCGCTTTGATGTGCTTTATGAATGCTCGGGGGCGGCCCCTGCGCTGATCGCAGCAATTCCGGCGATGCGGCCGGGCGGCGTGATCATTCAGCTGGGGCTTGGCGGCGATATGACGCTGCCGGTGCAGGCGATGACGGCCAAGGAATTGAGCTTGCGCGGATCCTTCCGCTTTCACGAAGAATTCGCCACCGGGGTCAGTCTGATGCAAAAGGGCTTGATCGACGTCAAGCCCTTTATCACCCAGACATTCCCGCTGTCGCAGGCGCTGCAAGCCTTTCAAACCGCAGGCGACCGCAGCCGCGCGATGAAAGCGCAGATCGTGTTTGACTAGGCGGGCAGATCCGCGCCAATCGCCGCCAAAGCGGCAAGCGCCACCTCGTAATCCTGATCGCCGGTGCCCGATCCGATGCCGATGCCGCCGACCAATTCGCCCTTGATGCGAATGGGCAAGCCGCCCTTCAACCAAGTGATGCCGCCCTGAGTGGCAAGACTAAGCGCGGGGCGCATGATTTCGGGCACGTTTTCTGTCGGTGCGCCGATCGAGGCTGCGGTCTGCGCCTTGGCAAAGGCCGAGCGCAGGCTCAGAAACTTTGCGCCTGTCATGCGAATTTTGCCCAAAACTTCACCGCTTGCATCGACAATCACGATACATTGCGGCTGGCCCATGGCTTCGGCTTTCGCCACGGCAGCGGTCAGCATCTGCAAGGTGGCGCTATGGGTTAGGCGCAGGGTGTTGGCAAAAAACGTCATGGTCTCTCCTTTGATTTGGCGTCACCCTAGGCGATGCAAGGCCCTGCCACAACGCCAGAGTTTGGCGGCGCATCACGATAAATGTTATCGATAACTTTTTTCTTGACTCAGAGTCTCATTGCCGCAAATGTGATCAAAGGATGATGCGCCCGAGGAGGGGTGCAATCGTCAAGGCGGGGGGGATAATGGCGCAGCAAGAAGGATTGGTGTTTGACGCAATCGTCAAATCCTTTGGCGGCACGCGGGCGCTGCGCGGGGTGTCCTTGCAGGTGCGTCGGGGCGAGATTGTCGCGCTTTTGGGCGAGAATGGTGCTGGAAAATCAACCCTAATCAAAACCTTGGGCGGTATTTATGCGCCAGACAGTGGTCAGGTTCTGGTCGATGGCGCGCCCTATAAACACATCAGCGGCAAGCTGGCGGCCAAACAGGCGGTGGCCTTTATTCACCAAGACCTTGGGCTGATCGAATGGATGAGTGTGGCCGAAAACATCGCGCTTGCGGTGGGCTACCCCAAGCGCGGCGGAAGGATCGACTGGCCTGCAACCGAGGCGCGGGCGCGCGCAGCGCTTGCGCTTGTCGAGGCAGATTTTGAACCAACGGCCCGGGTCTCAAGCCTGACGCGCACCGAAAAATCGCTGGTAGCGATCGCCCGCGCTTTGGCGGTGGAATGTGATTTTCTGGTGCTGGATGAACCCACCGCCAGCCTGCCTGCCGATGAGGTGGAACGGCTGTTTGCAGCGCTGCGGCCGCTGAAGGCCAAGGGTGTTGGGATGATCTATGTCTCGCACCGCTTGGACGAGGTGTTTCAGATTTCCGACCGCGTGGCGGTGTTGCGCGATGGCCAAATGGTGGGCGCGCGCGACACTGCGCAAACCACGGCCGAAGACCTTGTCGATCTGATCGTCGGGCGCAAAACCCGCGAGATTGACCGCCCCGCTGTGCAGCAAGGCCCCAAGCTTTTGTCCGCAACCGCGCTGGCGACCCGCAAGGCTGGCCCGATTGATCTGACCATCCGTCGCGGCGAGATGGTGGGGCTGGTCGGGCTGCGTGGGGCAGGCCACGAAGAGATTGGCCGCGCGCTCTTTGGTTTGGAACCACATTCGGGCACGATCTTGCTGGATGGTCAGGCGCCTGATCTGACCTCGGCGCGCAGGGCTATGGCCGCCGGCATCGGCTTTGTCGCGCGCGACCGCGTGGTGGAATCGGTGGCCCCTGCGCTGAGTATCCGCGAGAATGCCTTTTTGAACCCTTCGGCCACCGGGCGGCGGCTGTGGTCGTTCATGACCGCCAAAACCGAAGCTGGCCATGCGCAGCGCCTTGGCGCGCAGCTGGGCTTGCAGCCCAATGACCCCAGCCTTGCCATCGAGGCGCTTTCGGGGGGCAACCAACAAAAGGTGGTGGTGGGCCGCTGGCTGGACACCGGACGGCGCTTGCTGATCGCCGAAGACCCGACCGCTGGCGTCGATGTGGGGGCCAAGGCGCAGATTTATCATCTGCTGTTCCAAGCGCTTGCCTCGGGCATGGGGGTGCTGGTGGTCTCGACCGATTTCGAGGAAATCGCCAATATTTGCCACCGCGCCGTGGTGTTCAGCCGGGGCCAAGTGGTGGCCGAGCTGTCGGGTGCGGCACTTTCGACAGAAACCCTGATCCAAGCCGCTTCGGCGGGCGATCAGGCCGCATAACGGGATAGGCCATGAACTCGATCCAATCAGATGCGCTGGAACCCACCAAGGACGAATTGGCGGGGCAATCTTTGCCGCATCGCTTGCTGCGATTGGCACCGGTTTACGGGCTTGTGATCCTGACAGCTTTTTTGATCGTGCTGTTTTCGGTCTTGCTGCCGAATACCTTTCCGACCCTGCTGAACCTGCGCGCGATCTTGTCGGATAAAGCGATCATCGCCCTGCTGTCGCTTGCTGCGATGATCCCGATGGTGGCGGGGCGGATTGATCTGACGGTCGGTTACGGCATTGTTTTATGGCATATTTTGGCGATTTCTTTTCAAGTCAACTACGGCCTGCCCTGGCCCTTGGCGGTGGTGATTGTGATCGCCCTTGGCGCGCTTGTGGGCGTGGCCAATGGCATCTTGGTCGAGGTCGCCAAGATCGACGCCTTTATCGCCACGCTGGGCACGGGCACGGTGCTTTATGCGATTGCGCTGTGGCATTCGGGTGGGCGGCAGGTGGTGGGCGCGCTGGATCCTTCGTTCTATCAACTCAGCGGCAAGTTCGTTTTTGGCCTGCCAATCACCGCCTATTACGTCATGGTGATCAGCCTTGTGATGTGGCTGGTGTTGGAATTCACCCCCGTTGGGCGGTATCTTTACGCCATCGGTGCCAACCAAAAGGCGGCCGAGCTGAACGGCATTCCCACCCGCAAATTCGTTGTCGCGGCCTTTGTCGCCTCGGGCACGCTTTCGGGCCTCGCGGGGGTGTTGCTGGCGTCAAAGCTGCGCATCGGTCAGGCCTCGGTGGGGCTGGAGTTTCTGCTGCCCGCCTTGGTTGGAGCGTTTCTGGGCTCGACCACCATCAAGCCGGGGCGGGTCAACGTCTGGGGCACCATCATCGGGGTGACCATTCTGGCGGTTGGCATCTCGGGCATTCAACAATTCGGCGGTTCGTTCTGGGTCGAGCCGCTGTTCAACGGCTCTACGCTGCTGATCGCAATCGGCATCGCAGGATACGCGCAACGCAAAAAAGGCGCCGCGCGCAAGTAATCATCATCAAACGGGAGGACGACACATGCAAAAACGGATCTTTCTAAAAGCCCTTATGGCAAGCACCATGATCGCAGGGCTTGGCCTGCCTGCCTTTGCCGACAGCGCCTTTGACGGCCCCAGCTCTGGCCCCACCGCTGCCGAGGGCAAAACCGTCGTCGTGCTGGCGGCCGATATGAAAAACGGCGGCATTTTGGGCGTGACCACGGGCGTTGAAGAGGCTGCGGCCAAAATCGGCTGGACGGTGCGGGTGCTCGATGGCGCAGGCTCGGTGCAGGGGCGCACGGCGGCCTTTGGTCAGGCGATGGCGCTTATGCCCGATGGCATCATCATCAACGGCTTTGACGCCACCGAACAGCAAGCAGCCCTTGAAGGCGTGGTTGCCGCAAAAATTCCGATGGTGTCTTGGCACTCGGGCCCAAAAATCGGCTGTGATGCCCCCGGCGGCATTTTTGCCAATGTCTCGACCGATGCGATGCAAGTCTCAGATGTGGCGGCCAATTGGGCGATGGAGGATGGCGGCAAAGACGCAGGCGTGGTGATCTTTACCGATTCCACCTATCAGATCGCCATCGACAAAGCCGACCGCATGAAGAAAGACATCGAAGCGGCCGGCGGCACCGTGCTGGAATATGTCGACACCCCGATTGCGGAAACCTCGACGCGGATGGGTCCGCTGACCACCAGCCTTTTGCAGAAATACGGCGCGAAATGGACGCATTCGCTGGCGATCAATGACCTGTATTTCGACTTTATGGGCCCTGCTTTGGCGGCGGCTGGCATCGATGGTAAGGCCAATCCAAAGGCAGGCTCTGCGGGCGATGGCTCGGAAGCCGCCTTCCAGCGCATTCGCACCGGCCAATATCAGGCCGTGACCGTGGCCGAACCGCTGAACCTGCAAGGCTGGCAGTTGGTTGACGAGATGAACCGCGCGGTCTCGGGGGCAGCTTGCTCGGGCTATGTCACAGCGCCCGCACTTGTCACCGAAGAGGGGCTCAAGGCGATGGGCGACAGCAATGCCTTTGATCCGCAAAACGGCTACCGTGAGGCCTATGCCAAGATCTGGGGCAAGATGTAATCTGGCTGCGGGCGCTTGATCAAAAGCGCCCGCGCGCTCGCTTTGCCTCCCTTGCTATCGCGGCCAAAAACCGCTTTGCTGCGGTAAAATCAGCCAAGGGGGGCACAGCAATGAAACGGTCCAAAATCAACGAGATCATGGCCGCAGCCGAGGATTTGATCCATCACTACGGCTTTGTGCTGCCGCCCTTTGCCAATTGGTCGCCCGATCAGTTCAAAGCCAATGCGCCCGCTGCGGCGCGGGTGATTTCGGGGCGCTGTGGTTGGGATATCACCGATTACGGCCAAGGCCGCTTTGATCAGATGGGCTTGTTTTTGTTCACCCTGCGCAATGGGCTGTTGTCGGATCTGCAACGCGGCGGGGGCATGTGCTATGCCGAAAAGCTGTTGATTTCGCGGCAAGATCAACTCTCGCCGATGCACACCCATGCAATCAAGGCCGAAGACATCATCAACCGAGGCGGGGCGACCTTGGTGGTCGAGCTGTTTGGCTCGGACGACATCGGCCACTGCGCGCCTGATCGCGGCGGCGTGGTGCTTTGCGACGGCATCGCGCGGCCCTATGCTGCGGGCGACAAGCTGAAACTTGCGCCGGGTGAATCCGTCACCCTGATGCCGGGCGATTGGCATGCGTTTTGGGGCGAGGGCGGCGATGTGCTGATCGGCGAGGTCTCGACGGTCAATGATGACGAGACCGACAATATCTTTCGTGAACCGATCGGGCGCTTTGCCGAGATCGAGGAAGATGTCGCCCCGACCCATCTTTTGGTCAGCGATTACGCGGCTTGGCTTGGCTAAGGCTGCGGCGCTGCGATTTCGACCGCAAGCGCCAAGGCACGCCCGGTCGAGATGGCAAGTTGCGCCAGCGCCAGCCATTCAGCAAAGCGCGCTTCGCTGGCGGTTTGCGCAGGCTCGGTGATCAGCGCCGAAAGCGCCGTCACCTGCCGCGAAAGCGCGCGCAACAGCGGGGCGCGGCCGGCCAGATCATCGGCCAAACAGCCACAAACCCCCGCCATCCAAGCGGCAAGCGCTGCCAAACCGCGCGCCTCTGCGCTGGGGGCTTGCAAGCCCAAGGCCGCCGCCAAAGCCGCCGCCAGATCGGCGTTATCGCCCGAAAGCCTGACCACCTCGACCGCAGGGCGCAGGGCACTCAGCGCGGTCTGATGCGCGCGCAGCCCTTTGATGCCCTGCGCGATCAGCACCTCTAGCCGCGCTTGCCACAGATCCATCACCCGCCGCAGCCGCAGCGCCTGAGCGGTGGCGTGCAGATCGTGATTTTGCGCGTTCCAATGCAGGTAGTGCATCAGATCGGGCGCCTCTGCTGCCTTGCGAAAGGCGGCCAGAAAGGCCGGAACCGGATCGCCAAGCTTGGCTGTCTCGGCTGCCATGGCCGATGGGTCAAGCTGCACTTCGCGTGCGCTGCGTTCAATAAAGCCCGCGGCCTGCAAGGGGATCAGCCCCAAATCGCCCTGCACACGCGCCAAAGCCCCCGCAACCAGCAGCATCGCGCGCAGCTCGGCGGCATCCGAAAACAGCCGCGCGCTGTCCAGATCGGCAAAAAGATCGCGGTAAAGCGCGGAATCGGCTGGGGCTGCGGGCATGGTCTGTCCTTGCATTGCGCCCATAAGACTGTGGGCAGGGGGCAGGGGGCAGAATGCCACGCCGCGCGTGCGGGCACCAGCGGCAACAGCCCGCGTCTGCCTCGGGGCTTTGGGTTTAAAAATCGCTACCTGCTTCAGTCCCAGTTGCAATCTGCACGCCTGTGGTTAGAACATGCAAAGCAGGTAATTTATGGCTGAAATGATATGCATCTTGCGCAGCACAGCGCTACGCTTGCCCATCGGGGACTGAAACTCAGCCACCTGCGCCTGCTTGCGGCTTTGGCCGAGACGGGGCAGATCGGGCAGGCTGCGGACCGGATGAGCATCGCCCAGCCTGCGGCCTCGCGGCTTTTGGCCGAGGTCGAGCGGATCGTCGGTGCGCCGGTGCATCTGCGCACGGGGCGTGGTATGGTGCTGACGCCGGTGGGCGAGGCTTTGGCCCTGCGCGCGCAACGCATTCAGACCGAATTGCGCGATGCCGCCCGCGATATCGCCGAGGTGGCGGCGGGCGAGACCGGCCATGTGCGCATCGGCTCTGTCACGGGGCCTGCGATTGGCCGTGTGCTGCCGGCGCTGCGCGAAGTCTGCCTGCATGCGCCACGCATTTCTGCCGAGGTCAAGATCGCAGGCTCGGAGCAGCTGTGCGAGCAGCTTTTGGCGGGAAATCTGGATTTTGCGATTGGTCGCCTGCCCGAAGGCCCCAGCCGTGCGCTGTTTGACATCACACCGATTGCGACAGAGCCGGTCAGCCTTGTGGTGCGCAGCAGCCATCCTTTGATAAGCAAACCCAAGCTTTTGCCCGCCGATCTGTCTGCCTATGATTGGGTGATGCCGCCGCCCGCTGCGATCCTGACCCGTACCGTGCTGGAACGCCTGCGCGCCCACGGCCTGCCCAGCCCGAAACAGGTGCTGGCGACGGACAGCTTTTTGATGATCTTTGCGCTGTTGCAGCATTCTGACAGCATCGCGCCCTTGGCGCGCACTGTCGCCGAGTGCTTTGCCTCTGCCGCTGATGCGCCCTACCGTGCGCTGGCCATCGACCTTGGCATCGAGGTTGCGGCCTTCGGACTTATCACCCGCACAGGGGCGATTTTGCCGCCTGTTGCGGCGCGCTTTGCCGCGGAAATTCACGCCCAACCCAAGGGAACGCTATGACCAAACCGGATATCTTGCAAATCAGCCCCTATGCCGAATGGGATCAAACCCCGCTCGACGCGGCCTACCATGTGCATCACCTGAGCGCTGCGCCAGACCTCAGCGAGATCCGCGCCATTGCCACCACCGGCGGCGCAGGCGTTTCCGATGCGATTATTCAGGCCTGCCCCAAGCTCGAGCTGATTGCGGTCAATGGCGTGGGCTATGATGCAATCAATCTTAGCCTGTGCAAGGCGCGTGGTGTCAGTGTCACCAATACCCCCGGGGTGCTGGACGGCGATTGCGCCGATCTGGCGCTGGCAATGGCGCTTGGCCTCAGCCGTGCGGTGCCTGCTGCCGATGCCCATGCCCGCTCGGGCGCTTGGGAGGCGGCGAATTTCCCGCTGCAACGCCGCTTTTTTGGCGCCAAGGCGGGGATTTTGGGGCTGGGCCGGATTGGCAGCGAAATCGCGCGCCGTCTGGAAGGCTTTGACATGCAGATCGCCTATTCTGCGCGCAGCGAAAAGCCGGTTTCCTATACCTATATCCCCGATCCCGTGGCTTTGGCCGCGCATGTGGATTTTCTGTTTGTGGTCACGCTGGCCAATGCCGAAACCCGCCATATCGTCAACGCCGAGGTGCTGCGCGCCCTCGGGCCGAATGGCATGCTGATCAATATCTCGCGTGCGGCCAATATCGACGAAGACGCCTTGCTGACTGCGCTCGAGACCAATCAGATCGCAGGGGCTGCGCTGGATGTGTTTGAGGGCGAACCCGCCATCAACCCGCGGTTCAAGCCGCTGGCCAATGTCTTGCTGCAACCGCACCAAGGTTCAGCCACCGAGGCCACCCGTCGCGCGATGGGGCAATTGCAGCGCGACAACCTTGCCGCGCATTTTTCCGGCCAGCCACTGCTGACAGCTGTAACGCTGTAACGTGATAGCGTTTCGGGGTGTAACGCCGTAACAGGCTGCGACTGTAACGGTGTAACATGGCCGATTTAGCCTGTCTGCGGGGCTCCAAAATCCGCAGGCAGGCGCAAAATCCCGCCAATGGCTTCAAGCGCCGCAATCTGCTTGGGGTCGGGGGCGTGTAACAGATCAAACAGGGCACGAAAGCCTGCCTCTGGGTCGGCACTGGCCTGACAGGCGCGCAGACGTTCTTTGATCGGGGCGGGGAAGCCATGCGCGTTTAACCGCCAATCCAGCTTGTTCCGCCATGCGGCGTAATTGGGCGCCATATAGTGCAACAGATGCACCCCATCGCGGGCAAAGAGCCTTGTGCCGATCACTTCGGCGCCGCTGGCATCCTCGGCCCAATGCTGGCGCAGCCGCAGATCGCTGCGCCCCGCGCGGTGAAAAGACTTGCCATCGGCATGACCGATCAAGCCATAGCGGCGGCGAAACAGATCGGACTCGGCGCCATAAATCTCATTGACCTCGGCCTTGGCGATTTGCAGGCGAAACAGCTGCTGGGGGCCTGCGGTGTGGATCTGTTCGGCGCTGGCGATGCGGAGGCTCTGCGGCTCGGTTTGCGTGGCCAACCACGCCGCCAAAGTTTTGCCCGCTGCATACATCAGCTCGTCGGCATCGACATTCAACAGCCAGCCCTCGGTCTGAGCGCGATAGGCATGGGTCAGCGCAGCATTTTGCCGCAGCGTAAAGCGGACCTCGGCCGATAGCCCAAGGCTGGCCCAAAACTCTGCCGTGCAGGGTGTAACGGTGACGTAGGGCAGAGCGGCAAAGCGGGCTATATCGGGATGCGCAGGGTCGTCGAAATACAGCGCCACCCGATCCGCGCCTTGGCGCAAATACCAGCTGACAAATCGCTCTAGCACCGCGCTTGGTTCGTTGACAATCGCCGCGACAACAAAGCCCATCAGAGCCCAGCCTTGGCACGCATGTGCACGCTTGTGTCAGCCATGGTCTTCGCCCTCTGCCGCATCAGGTTCTGGCTGCGGATCGCCCAAATAGCCGCCTTGGGTCAGCCAATTGCTCAGGGCGGCGCGATGTTGCGGCAGCCGGTCAAGCATGGCGCTGATCAGATCGCCATAGTCTGGCCAATTGCGCAAAAATCCCGAGCGGTGATAGTGCAAAATTGCAGGGTTCAACCCATCAAGCCTGCGGTCATTCGAGATCGAACAATTGTTACGCTCGTCCACGATTTTATGGGCAAAACCAAAGCGGCGCATGGTGAGCGGCAGGGTGATCTGATCCAGCCACGGCCGCTTGCCGCCGACCTTTGCGCCAAAATCAAAGGCGCTGGCGGTGTTGCGCCACAAAGCGCCAAAGCCTAAACCTTGCACGCGGTCTTCCTCGCGGATCGCCACCATGCCGGCGTTGAAATAGGGCAAAAACGCGCGCTTGCGGCCGCGCAGTAAGTGAATTCGCTCGCTTGGCATCGGCAGATCGAAAAACCTATGCGCCACTTCCCAGCGGGCCAGATCCTTGCCCCAGCTTGCAATGCCTTCGGGCACCACCGAGACCTGCATCGCGCCAGGCAAATCATCGGGGTCGATCGGCGCAATCGCTGCCATATCGGTGTCTAGAAACATCGAAAACCGCGTCTCGCGCGGCTGGGCCAGCGCAAGGATCTTATTGCCGTGCGGATAGGGCGCCGCCCAAAGCCCCTGCGGCACCGCAAGCGGGCGACAGGACACGGCGCAGGCCTGTAACACCGCCGCAATTTCCGGCGGGAAATCACAGCCTGCCGGACAATAGGCGATAATCTCGGCCAAAGGATGATGGCGGCGCAGGCTGTCGGCCAGCAGCAGGCTTTGGGTTTGCAGCCTTGGCCCTTCGATCACGAAGACAAAGCTGAGGTCGCCTTTTTTCATCGGGCTGCCCCCAGGTCTGCTTCGGCCTCTTCGGCTTGGTCTGACACCTCGTATCGGGTCAGGCGCATTTCGGCGCGGGCTTCGCGCAGGGCCACTTCGGCGGCGATCTGGGCTGCGGTGGGCGCGCGCCAGGCGGTGGCGGAGCGAAAGCCTGCAGCGGCAAGCGCGCGCCCCAGCGCCGGAAAATCCAGCAGCGCGTGGGTTTCGCGTTTCACCACCCGGCGGCCTTCGTAAAACCAATATGATTTCACCGCATCAATCCGCGTCGGCACCGCCCCGGTAAAGGCTTCGAACTGGCGCAGATAGTCGTCGATATTCTGCGAAGGGCCGCGGTTGATGATGGCAACTTTGCAGGCGGGATGCATCACCATCGCCGCCAGATGCAGCGCCGAGCCATCCAGCGCCACAATCTGGCGCGCGGCCTTATACTGGGCAATTTGCTCGGCAAGGCTATGATCTTGCGGATGAAAAACCGTATAGCCCTCGGCCTCCAGCCGCGCCTCTATCAGGTGTTCCAGCAGCACCGAGCCGCGCTTTCCCGGCAGGCGCGCGCGCGAGATATAGAGCTTTTCCGCCCCTTCTGCCGCAAGGTTGGCCCCCAGATGCTTGCGCATGAAATCGCGATATTCGGGCCGCCCCGAGGACAGATCGCCGATGCCAAACCCCTGTTCGGGGATAACCAGGCTTTCAATCACCGTATTGGTTTGTGGCGCAAACAGGCCAATGCGCTCAAAGCCCAGGGCGGCAAAAAAGCTGTGATAGGGTTTGACCAGCTTTGCTGCATGGCCCAGTCGCACCTTGGGCAACCAGACCACGCCGTCAAAGCCCTGATCGCGCGCCAATGCCCAAAGCCGTGCCGTGCTTTCACACAGAAAATGTCCGAAATGGCCGTAAAGCATGCCGCCATAAAGATAGCGCCCCTCCAGCCGGGTAAGCGGGGCGCTTGGGTCAATCTCGGGTTCGACCGTCACCGGCGCATTGGCCCAGCGCAGGCAGTCGCCGCTGGGCAAAAACTGCCCCTGTGCATCAAAAAGCCCCGCAGCGCGTTTGGCACCCTTGACCTCATTTTGCCCCCAAGGCACCAGCAACACCTCTTGCAAGCCCGCAAGATCTTGCGACATCGGCAGGTTGGTCCATTTTGTCTGCAACGGGCTTTGGGTCAGGGGCACTGCATTTCCACTTACAACACGATCACAAAAGGCTTTGGGCTGCGCGCCAAAGTGCCCTTGGTCATTGTCGCCTGAATGGCAACAATGGGGCAATTTTGCGGCAAGGCTAACTGCGTCCGATCACCATGGCCTGCACCGCCGCGATATCGCAGATGTTCAGCACCTCGATGAAACTGAGCCCGCCCGAGATGATGATGCGGTCGCTCTCTTGATGATAACTGGGTGCGATCGGCCAGCTTGCCAGCGAAATCGTATCGCCGTCGCGCAGGTCGGTGATGGTCAAGACGCCGCCCCAAGCAACATGATAGGTTACCCCGCCTTCGCCGCCGGTGATGCGATTTTCGCCTGGCCCCACAAAGAACTGATCCGCCCCAGCGCCCGAAGTGACCTCGTTGCGCCCTGGTCCGGTGTGGATGGTCGAGCTGTGGTCGCCGTCGAAAATCTTATCATTCCCCGGCCCGCCATAGATGGTGTTAAAGCCGTCGCCGCCGTAGATCTCGTCATCCCCCGGCCCGCCGTCCAGCGTGTCGCGGCCATTTCCGCCGCGCAGGGTGTCATTGCCCGCCCCACCATAAAACGCATGATCGTCATTGCGCCGCATCGAGGCCGCGACCAAAAGATCATTGCCCGCACCGCCTTCAAACACTGCTCCTGCATAGACAGGGCCAACCATAACATCATCGCCACGGCTGCCGGTGACATGCACCGAAACCCGTTCCGAGGCTTCAAATTCAATCGCGCTGTCAGGATGCGCCACAATCCGCACCGCCTTGCCGATCTCGCTTTCGGTTTCATTGCGCGCAACCACGGTGGCCATTTTTACCACATTGATGCCTGCCGGCACTTTCAGGCTATAGCCATCAGGGCCTGCCAGATAAAACAGCGTGTCATAGGTGGCTTCGGTCACCCGCACGGCTTCGGCGGCCTGACCGTAAGCCCAGACTTGGGTGTCGGCAAAACCGCCCTGCAACACCACCATCCCGTCCATCGCCATCATCGCCGAGATGCCGCTGTCAGGCCGTTCAAGCCCGCGCAGATCAAGGCCGATATGGGCACCCGCCGCGACCAGCTCGTCGCGCAGGGCTTGGGTGTCAGCGCAGCCGATCAGATTGGTCGTCTCGCCCTTATCGGCGACGACATCATAAATATGCTCTTCGCCGTTCGGATAGCGGAAATAGCGATATTGCGTCAGCCCTTCGGTGGAAGGGCGCACCGACAGCGTGCCAAACACCGCCGTCAGCGGCGATTTGCTGCGGTCAAAGCTGCCGAAATCTGCATTTATCAGCGGCAAAAGTGATTGCCCCGAGGTCCACTCAGGCCGCGCTGGCAGGCCTGCCAGATCCAGAATAGTCTTGGGCAGATTATGCAAAGACACTGGTAGATCAATCACTTGCGGGGTCATGCCGGCGTGCCAGATCCCCAAGGGCACATGGGCCGCGCTGTCCCATTGGCTCATTTTGTGAAAGCTGTCGTGGGTGCCAAGGTTAAAGCCATTGTCCGAGAGCAGCACCACCGTCGTGCAATCGCCCAGTTTTGACGCCCGCAAGGCCTGCATAAAGCGGCCGATTTCGTGGTCAACATGGCTACAGGCCGCAAAATAGCCGCGCACCACCTGCCGCCAGCCTTCATCGCCGGCCTTTTCAGGCGTCCAAGCGCCGTTGACGATATAGGCCAGCTCGTAAACCGCCATGCCGGGTTGCGGCCCGGTAAAATCATCGGGATGCGCGCTGGCAGGCCAGGTGATCGCGGCTGCATCATACATCTGATAAAACCGATCCGGGCAAACCAGATTGTAATGCGGGTGCTTAAAGCCAAGCTGGATCAGATGCCGCCGCGCAGGATCGGCGCGACCCAGATAGTCGATGGCGTTTTGCGCCACGCTATAATCGTAAAAGGTCGCATCGGCCGAGCCATCGTCATTTGGCCCATTCACCCCCGCAATGCCGGGGCCGCGGTCAAGATATTCGGTCAGCGGCCCGCGACGGCCCGCATCTTCGGCCAAGACATCTTCATGAAACAGCACGCGGCGATACTCTTCTGGCATCGGGCGATAATTTGCGTCGGTCTTGCCGGTGGTAAAGGTGCGAAAGCCCGCGCGGCGCAGATCAAACTGCCAAGCCGCCGTGGGGGGCAGCACATCGCGCCAAAACCGGTTCAGATCTACCAGTCCGGTGCGAAATGGCGACAAGCCCGTGGTCAGCTCGGCCCGACAGGGCGCGCAGAGCGGGATGGTGGCATAGGCATTGGCAAAACGCGTGCCCTCGGCCATCAGCCGATCAATATTCGGGGTTTGGATGGTCACGCCAAAAGCATCGCGCCATGTGAAAATGTCGATCATATCGTCGATCCAGATCACACAGATATTGCTGGCCTCGGCCGCAGCGCGGTCAAAGGCTGCGACGCGAGATTTGGTCTTAGTTGCCATTGCGAAGCCTTTCTTGCCACAGCGAAAGGGCGGCTTCGGGCGCGCGGGCAACCTCGCCCGCCAATACGTCTTGATCAGGCCAGATCAGCAGATCGCTGGCCTGAAAGCTGCCTAATTTGCCCAGCAGGCTGCGACTGCCCCCCCGACAGCCCAAGAACAGATCCAGCGGCGCGGCGGGCAGGGCGCAAGCCACCGAAATCGCCAGATCGCGGTTCGCGCTCATCCGCACCCGCTGCCCATCCGAAGACAACAGCAAAAGCGTCAGCCGCTGCGGGTCTGGCAGATGCAGGCTGGCTTCGCCGCCCTTCAGTCCAAAGCGGATAAAGCCGCTTTCCGCCGAGAGAAACGCATAGCTCTCATCCTCGCGCGCTTGCAGACTAAGCAGGGTTTGCGCATCCCGCTTGGGCGGCGGTGTATAGATCAGCCCAAGGCTAAAGCAGCGGCCATCAGAAATCGCATCAGCAACACAAAGCCCGCCATGGGTTTTTTCTACGAAATCAAGCGATTGGCTGGCTGCATCCCAGCCAGTGCCGTCCTTGTTAAAGCCCACAGGCCGCGCGCGCGCGGTGCTGGGGGCGCAGGCGGCCCAGCCGGTGACCCGGCTGGCGCTGGTAAACTCTAGACTGTCAGCGTCGCGGGTAGAAAACCAGATCGGGGCAGGCGGGCCAAGCGGTTTTGGCGCGATCACCACCGGCGCCGGGGGCGGGGTGAAATCGGCGTCAATCAAGACGCCTGCGGGCAGCATGCCCGGATAGAAGATCACCATCACCAGACCCCTTGATGAATAGGAATCAGCGCGGGCAGAGCCCAGCGATGCAGCGCGCCGCCCTCGGCCCGACTGGGGGCGGACCAGCCGTCGCGCAATCCGCCACGATTGGCGGGAAAAGCATCGCTAGAAGGCGTTGGCGCGCCGTAAGCATAGGCCAGATCGGCCTTGCCCGTCAGCGCGCGGTCCAGCGTCAGGATCAACGCCTGCGGGTCATCCTCGGCGATGCGCAGCGCGGTAATCGCCACGGGCTTGCCGCTGGTTTCAATACGAAAGCCGCCCGCCGGCCCCGCGCCCAAGCGATCGTCCAGCACCAGATTGCCCATCGCGCGGCAGGTGACGCGCAGCGTGCGCCCCATCACCTCGGCCAGCAAGATCTGCGGGCAGCGCCAGTCTTGCCGCCGCGCCAAGGCCGAAATCGCATAGGCGTCCATCTCGGCCATACGGATGCGCGCAGCAGGGGTGGGGCGGGCAAATCGGGTCTGTTCAAACATATAGCCCGGTGCTGGCAGCGCCACACGGTGCGGCCCATGCGCCCAAGCCAAAGCCGCATGCGCCAAGATCATTGGATGTCGGCTTAGATGCTGGGTGCCTGCCTCGGCTGTCAGCAGAAACGTTGGCCGATGCAGGCCGCGCGCCGCCATATCGGCCTCGATCCGCGCCATCAGCCGCCGCAGCGCCACAAGTTTGCTGTCAGGCGCGCCAAGCTGGTCTTCCAGCGACAGATCAATCGCCACCGCCAGCACCCGCGCGGGCTTGCCCAAGCTTGCGGCGGCCAAATTCAGCGAATCGAGCGCTGCGAGAAAGTTCACATAGGCCTGCCCGCCAATCAAAGCCTCGAGGCTGGCGGAATTATCCGTCTCGGCCCGCACCAGCATTAGGGGCAGCGCCTGCATCGCCTCATAGCGCATCTGCAACAAGGCTTGGGCTGTCAGCGCATCACGGCTGCAATGGGGCAGGCGTTGCAGACCCGCGACCGGATGCGCCTCATCCGTGCCCTCAAGCCCGACCGAAAAGATGTCATCAGCAGGGGCCAGAATGTGATAGGCAAAGCTGGGAGGGCCGTTGTTAAAGCCCGCACGTCGTGCGCCGCCGATGCTGAGGATCGCTTGCAAAGGGCCAATTGCATCGGCGATGATGTCGCCGCCATCCAGCGGTTTGCGAAAATCGCGCGGCGGTCGGTCGGGTTCCAACCTTGCGGTGAAATGCAGCCAATCGCCAATCTGGCGCAGACCCCAAGCATCGATATCACCCAAAAGCTGGGCTGCCTGCGGCTCGACGGTCAAAGGCAAGCCCAAACGTCGCCGCAAATCGGCAATCACTCGATCTGACAGCCGCAGCGTCAGGCCGGTTTCGTCAAAGCCAACCACATCGCCATTCTCGGCCCTGATCAACACGCCCTGCGCGGGCGCGTCGCCCTGTGGCGCGGTCTTGGGGTCGGTCACTGGCATGGGTCTCAACTATCCTATTCGGCATTTCGGCCGTTTACGCTTTGGTTTTTGCGTGAAGCCTTGCTTTGGTCAAGTCTTGACGCGGCTCTGTTTCGAATTGGTTACCAATCTTGACACAAATGCCGCTCTCGCGGTTTTGGCGGCGGCGCGCGCAAACAGGTCGCTTTCCCCGCTAGACAAGTCCGAACCCCGCAAGCTACACAGGTTTCTGACTGGTTCCATGCGAGGCGCAGCCTGCTGGATTAATAGGGAATGCGGTAGGGACGACCCAATCGGGGCCCAATCCGCAGCTGCCCCCGCAACTGTAAGCGGCGACTGTCTGTCCACAAAGCCACTGGGAAACCGGGAAGGTGGGGCAGGTGGGATGACCCGCGAGCCAGGAGACCTGCCCGTCACCCTGTGGTCGGTCCTTTGGGGCCTTGTTTCGCGCACGGGCGGTGCCGCGAAGAAAGTGATGACGATGCTGAACCGGATCTTCGATTCCGCGACGCCGCAGTTAAAGCGGAATGTCGTGTTGATGATAAGTTTTCTGATAGTTTTTAATATTATGGCTTGGGGCGTGGCTTTCGTGGCCTTTGCCGGCCATCCGCTGCTGATCGGCACATCCTTGTTGGCCTATAGCTTTGGTCTGCGCCATGCGGTTGACGCCGATCATATCGCGGCGGTCGACAATATCACCCGCAAGCTGATGCAAGAGGGCCAGCGTCCGGTCTCGGTGGGGCTTTATTTCTCGCTGGGGCATTCGACCACTGTGGTCGCGCTTACGGTGGTGGTGGCCTTTACCGCCAAGGCCTTGGAAGGCTCTTTCAGCCAATACCGCGAGATGGGCGGGATAATCAGCACCTTGATCTCGGCTTCGTTCCTGTTTGCGATTGCGGCGATGAATTTCGCAGCCCTGCGCACCACCTGGAGCAATTTCAAACGCGTCAAGGCGGGAGGCAGGCTGGAAGAGGGCGAAATGAGCCTGATGACCGCAGGCGGCGGCATGATGGCGCGCGGGTTCCGGCGGCTGTTTGGACTGATGGATCGCGGTTGGAAGATCTATTTGCTGGGGCTGCTGTTTGGCCTTGGCTTTGACACCGCCACCGAGGTCAGCCTTTTGGGCATCTCGGCGGCAACCGCCAGCGACGGGCTGTCGCATTGGGCGATCCTGATCTTTCCGCTGCTATTTTGCGCCGGCATGGCCTTGGTGGATACCATCGACGGCATCTTGATGCTGGGCGCCTATGGCTGGGCGTTTCAAAAACCGATGCGTAAGATTTTCTACAACCTCACCATCACCTCGCTGTCGGTTTCGGTCGCTGTGCTGGTGGGGGGCATTGAAACGCTTGGGCTTTTACAAGAAAAGCTGGGGCTGGGCGGTATGTTCTGGGACGGTGTCGCAGGGCTGAATGAAAACTTTGGCCTTTTGGGCTATGGCATCATCGGGCTGTTCATCTTTGGCTGGCTGGCCTCGATGGCGATCTACAAGCTGCGGCGTTACGACGAGGTTTAAGCCGCCTCTGCCCGGATCCAATCGACAAAGCGGCCCGCCTTGGCATGACCCTTGCCAAGGCTGGGCTGCAACAGATGAAACCCTTCGGCGGACGCCAGCGCCAGATCAAAGGGCGCGATCAGCCGCCCTTCGGCCAGATCCGCAGCGGCAAGCGAGGCGCGGCCCAAGGCCACCCCGCCACCCTGCCGCGCCAGCGCCAAAGCGGTCAGCGAATTGTCCAATTGCAGGCCTTTGCCTGCATCGACCCCGCTGGCCCCCGCCGCCTTTAACCACAGCCCCCAACCCTCTTGATAGCCCAGCACATGCAACAAGCGCTGGTCGCGCAGATCGTCGGGGCTTTTCAGGCGCAGATCGGGGGCGCAAACTGGGGTAATCGTCTCTTGCGTCAGGCGGTGGCTGGTGAAACCCGCCCAATCACCGCGCCCGTATTGGATGTCCAGATCAAAGGCGTCATTGTCAAAAGGCCCATTCCAAACTGTCGAGATCACCCGCAGGTTTATGTCGGGGTTGGCGTCCAAAAACGCAGGCAAGCGCGGCGCCAGCCAGTTGACCGCAAAGGCCACCGCACAGCGCAGCGTCAAAACTCCGGTGCGGCGCGGGCCAAACACCTCGCGCGTGCCCGCAGCCAAGCGTTCCAGCGCGTCTTGCACCGACGGCAGATAGGCCTCGCCCGATTTGGTAAGTTCCAGCGATCTGGCATGGCGAATGAACAAAGGCTGGCGCAGATGCTGTTCTAAGGCTTTGACATGTTTGGATATTGCCGCTTGCGTCAGATGCAGCTCTGCCGCGGCATGGGTAAAGCTGCGCGAGCGGGCCGCGGCCTCGAAGGCGCGCAACCATGTCAGTGGCGGCAGATCAGTGATCATCGTGCAAACTCCAAACCCAGCCATAACCTTTTGTAGGGGCATTGGCGCTGAATACATCATTTGACCAGACCCCGCCAGCGGCCTCATCTGGGGCGAAATTCACTTGGAGCTCTGCCGATGTTTTCCGTCTTTCCAACCGCCCGCCTGCGCCCTTCGCCGTTTTACGAAAGCGCTGTCGCCGAGGGCATGACCGCCGCCTCGATCTACAACCGCATGATCATGCCGACCTCTTACGGCGATCCGGCGGCGGAATATTGGCGGCTGATCAATGGCGTGTCGCAATGGGATGTCGGGGTCGAGCGGCAGGTGCAGCTAAAGGGCCCAGACGCGGGTAAACTGGCGCAGATCCTGTCGCCGCGTGATCTGTCGAAATGTCAGGTCGGGCAGGGCAAATATGTGCCGTTGTGCAACCACCGTGGCACCATCATCAATGACCCGATCTTGCTGAAACTGGACGAAGATCTTTACTGGCTGTCGATCGCCGACAGCGACGTGTGGTTCTGGGCCTCTGCCATTGCGGCCGAGCGCGGCTTGGATGTGCAGATCTCGGAACCCGACGTCTCGCCGATGGCGCTGCAAGGCCCGATGGCCGAAGATGTGGTGGCGCATGTGATGGGCGATTGGGTGCGTGGGCTTAAATATTTCTGGTTCAAGGAAACCGAAATCGAAGGCATTCCCGTGGCGGTTCAACGCTCGGGGTGGTCCAAGCAGGGCGGGTTCGAGATTTATCTGAAAGACGGCACCCAAGGCACGCGGCTGTGGAATATCTTCAAAGAGGCGGGCCAGCCTTGGGGCATTGGCCCCGGTGCCCCCGCCACGGCAGAGCGCACCGAAAGCGGTCTGGTCTCGGTTGGCGGCGATACCGACGATATGACCAATCCCTTCGAGGTGCGTCTGGGCAAATACGTCGATCTGGATGTGGCCGATGATGTCGTTGGCATCCAAGCCCTGCGCCGGATCAAGGCCGAGGGCATCAAGCGTCATCAGTTGGGGCTGGTGCTGGACGGCGGCATCCCCGAGCCGCTGGGCTTTCGGCGCGAAGATATTCGGCTGGAGGGCGAGATCATCGGCATGATGACCAATTGCGTCTGGTCGCCGCGCATTCACGCCAATATCGGCTATGCGCTTGTTTCGGTTGACGCAAAGGTCGGGCAGACGGTCGAAGTAATGCGCGACAAGGGGCCGGTTTCGGCTACACTGGTCGAGCTGCCGTTCCTTTAAGCAACGGCCTGCCAAGGGGGGGACCACCATGCGCGCGCATTATGAAGCTGCACCACAAACGCCGGCGAATTTCGTGCCGCTGTCGCCGATCTCGTTTCTAGAGCGCGCGGCAAGCGTCTATGCGCCGCTGCCCGCGACCAGCTATCAGGGCGTCACCCGCAGCTGGGCGCAGGTGGGGGCAAGGGTGGCCGCTGTCACCGCAGCCTTGCGCGCGCGC
Source organism: Cypionkella sp. (assembly GCF_036782355.1). Classification (NCBI taxonomy): domain Bacteria; kingdom Pseudomonadati; phylum Pseudomonadota; class Alphaproteobacteria; order Rhodobacterales; family Paracoccaceae; genus Cypionkella; species Cypionkella sp. Next base: position 17,640 of record NZ_DAIPZF010000010.1, on the reverse strand, counting down.
GGCATCGGTTTGGGCGATACCGTCTCGGTTTTGTCGCCCAACCGGCCCGAGATGTTCGAGCTGCATTACGCCGTGCCCATGGCGGGGGCGGTGCTGAACGCGATCAACACCCGGCTCGAGGCTGAAACCGTCGCCTATATCCTTGACCATTCCGACAGCCGCATGGTCTTTGCCGATGCCAGCCTTGCGCCCCTGCTGCGCGAGGCCTTTGCGATCAACGATAAGGTCTTGCCGGTGGTCGATATCGCCGACCCCGCGGGGCCAGGCTTTGGCGAGGCTGATTACGAATCCATGGCCGCAGGCCCGCCCGCGGCTTGGGCGCTGCCTGCGGATGAATGGCAGGCCTTGGCGCTGAACTATACCTCTGGCACCTCGGGGCGGCCCAAGGGGGTGATCTATCACCATCGCGGCGCTTATCTGATGGCGCTGGGCACGGTGGCGGGCTGGGCCTTGCCTGCGCATCCGACCTATCTGTCGGTGGTGCCGATGTTTCATTGCAACGGCTGGAACCACCCTTGGGCGATGGCGATTGTCGGCGCGCATCTGGTGTTTGCGCGCGATATGTCGCCTGCGGGGCTTTTGGCCACCATGACCGAATTCGGCGTCACCCATTTGGGGGCGGCCCCTGTCATCTTGCAGATGCTGTGCGAAAGCCCCGCCGCCCCGCCCGACGGGTTTTCCCCGCCGATCAAGGCCTTTACCGCAGGCGCGCCACCGCCGCCCGCCGTGCTGGAAAAGGCCGCCAAACTGGGGCTCGAGGTGATGCAGGTTTACGGGCTGACCGAAACCTATGGCCATATCAGCCAATGCCTGTGGCAAGCGCCTTGGTCCGATCTGCCGATCTCGCAGCAGGCGGAAAAGCAGGCGTTGCAGGGCGTGGCCTTTCCGATGGTCGAACCGATCCGCGTGGTCGACCGCGCCACCGGGCTGGATGTGCCCGCCGATGGTGTCACCCAAGGCGAGATCGGCATTCGCGCCAACACCGTGATGAAGGGCTATTACAAAGACCCCGAAGCTACGGCCGAAGCCTTTAAGGGCGGCTGGTTCTGGTCGGGCGATGCGGCGGTGCTGCACCCCGATGGCTATGTGCAAATTCGCGACCGGCTGAAAGATGTGATCATCTCGGGCGGCGAGAATGTGTCTTCGGTCGAAGTCGAGGCGGTGCTGTACCGTCACCCCGCGATCAAAGCCGCCGCTGTGGTGGCGCGCGCGCATGAACGCTGGGGCGAGGTGCCCTGCGCCTTTGTCGAGCTGCGCGATGACGCGGCGGTCACCGAATCCGAGATCATCGGCTTTTGTCGCAGCCATCTGGCGGGCTTTAAAACCCCTAAATCGGTGATTTTCGCCGAACTTCCCAAGACCTCGACTGGCAAGGTGCAGAAATTTATCCTGCGCAACATGGCCCGCGATCTTGGCCCACTCGACGCATAAGGACATGCTATGACGCTTGATATTCTGGGCTTTGGCACCAAAAACCTGACGCTTGATCTGCACGAGGACGGCGTTTTGGTGATGACGCTGGACCGTGCGGCCAAGCGCAACGCGCTGAATGCCGATACGATCGAAGAATTGGTGACGCTGTTTTCGGCCATCCCGCGCGCGGGGGTGCGGGCGGTGGTGCTGGCGGCCAATGGCGATCACTTTAGCGCCGGGCTGGATCTGGTGGAACACCATAAGGCCGACCGCTCGCCTGCCGAATTCATGCATCTGTGCATGCGCTGGCACGAGGCTTTTAACAAAATGGAATATGGCGGCGTGCCGGTGATTGCAGCGCTAAAGGGCGCTGTAGTGGGCGGCGGGCTAGAGCTTGCGTCTTCGGCGCATGTGCGCGTTGCCGATGCTTCGACCTATTTCGCCTTGCCCGAGGGGCAGCGCGGGCTGTTCACCGGCGGCGGCGCCACCATTCGCGTGGCAGGTCTGGTGGGCAAGGCGCGGATGATCGACATGATGCTGACCGGCCGCGTCTATAAGGGGCAAGAGGCGATTGACGTAGGCCTTGCGCAATATCTGGTAGAGGACAGCTTTGCGGTGGCGCTGGGCTTGGCCCGCAAAGCCGCACAAAACCTGCCGCTGACCAATTTCGCCATCTGCTCGGCGATCAGCCATATGGGCAATATGTCGGCCTTTGACGCCTCTTATGCCGAGGCGGTGGTGGCGGGCGTGGTCAACACCCAGCCCGCAGCCCGCGACAGGCTTGACGCCTTTGCCAAAGGCACCGCGGCGCGCATTCGGCCCGAATAGGGCCCGCTTGGCTGCCGCGACCAAGCCCTAAGCGGGCTTGGTCAGCGCGGTCCAAGCCTGATACTGCGTCAAGAACACCCGCCCGTTCAGATGCGCCAACAGCTCGCTGCCGCGCATCCGGTCCATCACCGGGCCTTTCACCTCGGACAGATGAAAGCCTACGCCCATGCTGATAAAGCGGGTGTTGATCGCCTCTAGTGCCTCTAGTGCCGAAAGGTCGATCTCGTTCACCGCGCCGCACATCAAGATCACATGCCGCACCGGGCAATTGGCGGCAACGCGGTTCAGCATGTAATCCTCAAGAAACCGCGCATTGGCGAAATACAGGCTCTCATCCACCCGCAGCGTCACCACGGCCGGATCGGTCAGCACGGCATGGCGGTTGATGTTGCGAAAATGCTCGGTCCCCGGCACCAGCCCCACCTCGGCCACATGCGGGCGCGAGGTTTTGTAAAGAAACAGCAGCAACGAGATCAGCACCCCGCCCGAAACCCCGATCTCAACCCCAAAGCCCAAGGTCGCCAAAATCGTCACCAGCACGGCGGCGAAATCGGCCTTGGAATAGGCCCAAGCCCGCGTCAGGATCGAGAAATCCACAAGGCTCAGCACCGCCACAATGATCGTGGCCGCCAGCGTCGCCTTGGGCAGGTAATAGACCAAAGGCGTCAGCGCCACGGCAGCAATCGCCAGACCAACGGCGGTAAAGGCCCCCGCCGCTGGCGTCTCGGCCCCCGCATCATAATTCACCACCGAGCGCGCAAATCCCCCCGTCACCGGATAGCCGCCGGTAAAGGCCGCCCCGATATTGGCCATGCCAAGCCCGATCAATTCCTGATCCGGCACAATACGTTGCCGCTTTTTCGCGGCCAAGGTTTGCGCCACCGAGATCGATTCCACAAAGCCGATGATCGAGATCAGCAGCGCCGGCAGCAACAGATCGCCAATCAGCTTTGGCGAAAACGAAGGCAGTGTCAGCGGCGGCAATTGCTGTGGCACGCTGCCCACAATCGACACGCCATGCTCGCCCAGATTAAACCCCCAAGCCAGCAGGGTGGTGACCACAACCGCAGCCACGGGCCCCGCCTTTGACGCCACCTCGACCGATTTTCCTCGCCAGCCGCGCGCCAGCAGCAGCGCCTTTAGCCCGCCGCGCCGCACCCAAAACAAAAACGCCGTCGCCGAGCCGCCAATCGCCAGCGTGATCAGGCTGGTATTGCCCAGATGCGACAGAAACGACGGCAGCACCTGCACCAAAGTCTCGCCCTCGGCCTTGACGCCAAAGATCGACTTCATCTGGCTCATCGCGATCAACAGGCCCGAGGCGGTGATGAAACCAGACACCACCGTATGGGACAGAAAATTCGCGATAAACCCCAGCCGAAACACCCCCAAGGCCAGCAGCATCAGCCCCGACAACAGCGCAAGCGTCAGTGCGGCCGTGGCATAATCTGCCGTGCCCGCCTCGGCCACCTTGCCAATCGTCGCCGCCGTCATCAGCGACACCACCGCCACCGGCCCCACCGCCAGCGCGCGGCTGGTGCCAAAGACCGCGTAAAGCATGATCGGCAGGATCGAGGCATAGATCCCCGCCTCGGGCGGCAGACCCGCAAGCATGGCATAGGCCAAAGATTGCGGAATAAGCATGATGGTGACGATCAGCGCCGCGACCAGATCATTCGACAGGCTGGCGCGCGAATAGGTTTTGCCCCAGTCTAGAATGGGCAAATAGCGCAGCAAGGGGCGGAAATTCATAACGTTAGGCTTTCTTTTTCTTCTCGGTCACAAAAGAGGTGGCGACCATTCCCAGCGCCATTGCGGCGATAAAGGTCCAAACCTCGGGCAGCAGGGTGCCAAGGGCAGGCAGCGCGCCGCCCGGACAAAATCCGGTGATGCCCCAGCCAATGCCAAAAATCGCAGCGCCGCCGATCAGCCGCGCGTCGATCACGCGGCTGGTGGGCAGCGTGAATGTGCTGTCAAACAGCGGCATGCCCTTGGGCAGAACCAGCCGGTAGCCCACAAAGGTCACCGCCAGCGCGCCGCCCATCACAAAGGCAAGACTTGGGTCCCAAGTGCCGGTGATGTCAAAGAAATTCAAGACCTTGGCAGGGTTTGCCATGCCCGCCACCGCAATGCCGGTGCCAAAGATCACGCCGATAAGATAGGTTACGATCAGACGCATTTATGCCCCCACCACATGGCGCAGCACATAGACAGTGGCGACGCTAAATCCCATGAAAACCAGCACGGCCACCAAAGAGCGTGGCGACATCCGCGCCAGCCCGCAGACCCCATGCCCCGAGGTGCAGCCCGCCCCCAAAGTCACGCCAATGCCCACCAAAACCCCGCCCACAACCAGCGCGTTATGGCTCATCTCGGCCTCGACCACCGGCATCTTGCCCGTAGCCAGAAACACCACCCAAGGCCCGGTCATCATGCCAAGGATCACAGCGACCCGCCACAGCCAGTCTTTTTGCGAGGCAGGCGCGAAGACGCCAGCCAAAATGCCAGTGGCCCCCATGACGCGACCCAAGGTCAACATCAAAAGCACGGCCGACAGGCCAATCAAGCTGCCGCCAAACAGCGATTGCAGCGGCGTAAATGCGGTTTCCAAAGCGACACTCCTCTCGGTCTTTCGCGCCTGATGCGCGTTGCGGCACAGGCTAAGACAGATAGGACTGAAATTACATCTATAAAGATGAATGTGGGAATATTATTTCCGCAACGCCCGCGCCACACCGCGCAATTCCGCCAGCCCGCGCATCCGCCCGATCAGCGGATAGCCGGGATGGGTGGCGCGGCCAATATCGGCCAAAAGATCATGGCCGTGATCGGGGCGCATCGGCAGGGGGGTATCGCGCCCTGCCTCGGCCGCCAGCAGCGCCGCGATCAGCGCCACCATATCGGTGTCGCCGTCCAGATGGGCTGCCTCTTCAAAGGATCCATCGGGCTCTTTGCGCACATTGCGCAGATGCGCGAACCAGATCCGATCGGCAAAGCGGCGGGCAATCGCGGGCACATCATTGGCCGGATTGGCGCCCAATGACCCCGAACACAGCGTCAAGCCATTGGCCGGATCATCCACCGCTGCCAGGACCCAAGCGATATCTTCGGCAGTCGAGACAATGCGCGGCAGCCCCAGAATATCGCGCGGCGGATCGTCGGGATGCACGCAAAGCCGCATGCCCAATTCGGCGGCACAAGGCACCACCTCTTGCAAAAAGCGTTTGTAATTGGCGCGCAGCTCGTCGCGGCCAATGCCCTGATAAAGCTTTAGCGCCGCGCGCAGCCCTGCGATGTCATAGCGGTCATAGGCCCCGGGCAGGCCCGACATGATCGCATGCAGCAGACCTTCGCGCGTGGCCTCATCGGCAGATTGAAACCAAGCCGCCCCGCGCGCGCGCACCGCGGCGGGATAATCGGCCTCTGCCTCGGCGCGGCCCAACATATTGATCTCGAAGGCCGCCATCTTATAGGCCTCAAAGCGCAAACAGGCCCCGCCACCGGCTACGGGGGCCTTAAGGTCGGTGCGGGTCCAATCCAGCAGCGGCATAAAGTTGTAACAGATCACCTTGACGCCCTCGGCCGCCAAATTGCGCAGGCTGTCGCGGTAATTGGCGAAAAGCGGTGCCAGATCGCCCTCGCCGCGTTTGATCCGCTCGTGGATCGGCAGGCTTTCGACCACCTCCCAAGTGAAACCCGCAGCCTCGATCATGGCGCGGCGCGCCGCAATCGCCTCGCGCGGCCAGACCTCGCCATAGCTGATCTCGTGCAGGGCGGTCACGATCCCAGTCGCACCGGTCTGGGCGATTTCGGGCAGGGTGATGGCATCCAAAGGGCCAAACCAGCGCCAGCTTTCGATCATCTTACGCGTTCCTTGTCAGAGTTTGGGTCACAGCTGTCCGCGCGCCCAAGCGATGCAATTGCGCATAGCTGCGGCGCAGGATCGGGTCAATCTGGGCGGCTTGGGCGGCCGAGAATACCGCGCGCTCTGCCAAAAGCGCGCCCACCGGATCGGCGCTATTGGCTGCCAGATGCAGAGCTGCGGCCATCGGATCTTTGACCTCGATCGCAGCCCCCGCCTCATCGCGGCCCGAGACATAGCGCATCCAGCCCGCCACCGCCAAAGCCAGACCGGGGCAATCGCCCTTGGCCTCGGCCATGGTGCCCAAAATCCGCTGCGGCAGCTTTTGGCTGCCATCCATCGCGATTTGCCAGCAGCGGTGCCGGATCGCGGGGTTTTGATAGCGCGCCAGCAAGGCCGCCGCATAGGCTTGCAGCTCGACGCCTTGCGGCGGGGTCAGCACCGGCGTGATCTCGGCCCAAAGCAGCTGCGCGAAGGCGGCAAAATCGGGGTCGGCGACGGTGTCCGAGATGGTCTCGAACCCCGCCAGATAGCCCAGATAGGCAAGGGCCGAATGCGTGCCGTTCAGCATCCGCAGCTTCATCAGCTCGAAAGGCGCGACATGCCTGACCATCTGCACGCCGACGGCGGCAAAATCGGGCCGCGCGCCGCCTACAAAATCATCCTCGATCACCCATTGCCGAAAGGGTTCATGGATCACCGGGGCGGCATCCAGCAGGCCCGTGGCCGTGGTCACCCGCGCCAGATCCTCGGGCTTGGTCGCAGGCACGATCCTGTCAACCATCGTGGCGGGAAAGCGCGCGTTTTGGGCGATCCAATCGGCCAAATCGGCGTCAAGCGCGCGGGCAAACTGCAAAACCACGCCGCGCAGCACCGCACCATTATGCGGCAGGTTATCGCAAGACAGCAGGGTAAAGGGCGCCACCCCCGCTTGGCGGCGCAGGGCCAAGGCCCGCACCAAATAGCCAATCGCCGAGCGCGGCAGCGGGTTCGCCAAATCCTGCACAATATCGGGATGGTCAAAGTTCAGCGCGCCGCTGGCGGGCAGGTGGCAATAGCCTTTCTCTGTCACCGTCAGGCTGACAATGCGCACCGCAGGATCGGCCATAGCCGCCAGCAGCGCCGCAGGGTCTTCGGGGGCGACAAGGATATTTTCAATCACATCAACGATCTGCGCGGTATCGCCTTTGGGGCCAGCCTCAAGCGCTGTATAAGCAAAGCCTTGCGGCGCAAGCCTGTCGCGCATGCCCGCCGATTGCAGGCTTGCCGCCAGAATGCCCCAATCGCCGCCCGAGGCCGCCATGGCTTCGGCCACATAAATCGCCCCATGCGCGCGGAAAAACGCGCCAAGGCCCAGATGCACAATGCCAACCGCTGGCCGCAAACCCGCCCTGCGTGTCACCCTATCTTGCAAGCCAGCCTCCATCGACATTCAGCACCGCGCCGTGGATATAGTTTGCCGCAGCCGACGCAAGGAAAACCGCAGCGCCGGCGATGTCGCTGGCCTCGCCCCAACGCCCTGCGGGGATGCGGTCTAAAATTGCAGCGTTGCGGGCCGGATCGGCGCGCAGGGCTGCGGTGTTATTGGTGGCAATATAGCCCGGTGCAATCGCATTGACGTTGATGCCCCGCGCCGCCCATTCATTGGCAAGCGCCTTGGTCAGCCCGGCAACCCCATGTTTTGACGCGGTATAAGACGGCACCCGAATGCCGCCCTGAAACGACAACAGCGAGGCTATATTGACGATCTTGCCGCTTGCCTTGCGGGCAAAGATCGCGCGGGCAAAGGCTTGGGCGGTAAAGAACTGCGCCTTCAGGTTGGTGTCGATCACCGCGTCCCAATCGTCTTCGCTGAAATCCACCGCATCGGCGCGGCGAATGATGCCTGCGTTATTGACCAAAATATCAACCGCTTGGCCCGCAAAGGCGTCGCGCGCGGCCAGCGGGTCGCTGAAATCCAACGCCAAGACCTGCGCCTTTGGGATCAGCGCCAAGGTCGCTTCGGGGTGCGTGCGGCCAGCCAAGATCAGCTCGGCCCCCGCCTGCGCAAGCCCCAGCGCAACGGCTTGGCCGATGCCGGTGTTGGCGCCGGTGATCAGTGCGCGCTTGCCCTGCAACGAAAACAGCGTCACCGCAGCGCCTCCATCGCCACCATATCGACATCGCGGTAATCGGTGTTATCGCCCGCCATCGCCCAGCAAAACGAATAGCTGCCGGTACCTGCACCGCAATGGATCGACCAAGGTGGCGAGATCACCGCCTCTTCATTGGCCACCACCAGATGGCGGGTTTCTTGCGGAGCCCCCATGATGTGAAATACCCGCTGGGCCGGGTCGAGGTCGAAGTAAAGATAGGCCTCCATCCGCCGATCATGCAGATGGGCGGGCATGGTGTTCCAAACCGATCCGCCGTGAAACTGGGTGTAGCCCATCACCAGCTGACAGCTTTGCATCACCTCGGGGTGGACAAACTGAAAGATGGTGCGGTCATTTGCGGTCTCGGGCGCGCCGGTGCGAAAGGATTTCGCGTCTTTGATCGTGATCAGCCGCGCCGGATAGGCGGCATGGGCTGGCGCTGACAGAATATAAAACCGCCCCGCGCCCGAAAACCGCACCGGGCCAGAGCCCAGCCCCAGATAAACCACATCGCCCTTGCCCATCGCATAGTCAACGCCTGCAGCCGAAACCACGCCCGCGCCGCCGACGTTCAAAACCGCCATCTCGCGCCGATCCAACACCGAAGCCGTGCCGCATTCCTTGACATGATCGAGCAGCAGATCCGCGCCATCCGGCACCGCCGCCCCCACAATCATGCGGTCATAATGGCTATAGATCAGCCGGATTTGCCCCGCCGCAAACAGACCACCTGCATGAAAATGCGCCCGCAGGCCCGTGGTGTCCAGCGCCTTGGCCGAGGCCGGATCAATCGCATAGCGGGTCTCAACGGTCAGCATAACGGCTTCCTTTCAAAGAAAATCTTCGCGCATCGGCGCAAAGCTGTCGATCAGCACGCCAGCCTCAAGGCAGAGGCAGCCGTGCGGTTGATGGGCCGCGATCATCAGGCTGTCGCCCGCGGCAAGATCGACCACCTCATCGCCGCGGGTAAAGCGAAAGCGGCCCGACTGCACATAGCTTGCCTGCACATGCGGGTGTTGATGCAGTGCGCCGATGGCCCCGGTTGCAAAGCGAAACTCCACCAGCATCAGCGCCGGGTTTTGTGCCAAAACCTGCCGCGTCACCCCTTCGGCTGTGGGAACAATCGGCGCGCGCATCAGTGGAACAACGACGGCAGCCAAAGCGATAGCGCAGGCACATAGGTGACCATCAGCAAGGTCGCCACGGCCGCGCCATAAAACGGCCAGATCGTGCGCATCGCCTGCGAAATCGGAATGCGCCCCACCGCGCAGCCGACAAACAGCACCGCCCCCACTGGTGGCGTGCAAAGCCCGATGCCAAGGTTCAAGATCAAGATCACTCCGAAATGCACCGGATCCACACCAAAGGCTTGTGCGACGGGCAGGAAAATCGGCGTGGTGATCACGATCAGCGGTGACATATCCATAAAGGTGCCAAGGATCAGCAGCACCACATTCAGCAGCAACAAAATCACAATCGGATTGTCCGACACGCCTTGCAGCATCGCCACCATCTGCGCCGGCACCCGGGTATAGGCCAAAAGCCAGCCAAAAGACGCCGCACAGCCGATCACCATCAACACCATCGCAGTGGTGCGCACGGCGGCAAAGGTGGCCTCGACAAAGTCATGCCAGCTAAGCGAGCGATAGACAAAAAACGTGATCAATGCGGCATAGACCACCGCGATATTCGAAGATTCCGAGGCGGTGAATATCCCCGAACGTACGCCGCCAAAGATGATCAAGATCAGAATAAGCCCCGGCACCGCCGAGGTGAAAATCTGCCCCAAGGCCGCCCAACCCGGAAAAGCCTCGGTCGGATAGCCGCGGCTTTTGGCGACGAAATAGGCCGCGATCATCAAGCTTAGTGCCAAGATCAGCCCCGGAATAATCCCCGCCGTGAACAGATCGGCGATCGAGATTTTGCCGCCTGCCGAGATCGAATAGATGATCATATTATGGCTGGGCGGGATCATCAGCGCGATGATCGAGCCGACCACCGTCAGGTTCACCGCGTAATCGACATCATAGCCGCGCGCCTTCATCTGCGGCACCATCAGCCCGCCCACCGCACTTGCATCCGCCGCAGCCGAGCCCGAGACCCCGCCAAACATCACGCTGGCCAGCACGTTCACTTGCCCCAAACCGCCGCGCAAATGCCCGACCATCGCGCCCGCCAGCGCCACCAGACGCCGCGCAATATCGCCGCGGACCATCAGATCGCCAGCAAAGATAAAGAAGGGAATTGCCATCAGCGCAAAGACCGAAACCCCCGAATTCAACCGCTGAAACACCACCACCGGCGGCAGCCCCAGATAGACCACCGTGGCAAAGCTGGAAATCCCCAGACAAAAGGCCACCGGCGTGCCGATCAGCAACAAAAAGCTGAAACTGCCAAAAAGCACCCAAAGTTCCATGCTAGCTCTCCATCTCGGTTTCGCCAAAGCGCGCGGTCGGAAGGCCAGCGGCGCGGCGGGCAATGCGTTCGATCGAGAATAACATCACCAGCACCCCGCCCGCGATTACTGGCAGGAAATCAAACGCGCCGGAAATGCCCAAAGAGGGCACATTATGGCCCGCAGCATTTTGCGCCAACTGCACGCCAAACCACAGCATGCCCGCGCCAAAGCCCGTGACCGCCAGATCCGAAATCGTGTAAAGCCACAGCTTGGCCGTATTGGGCAGCACATAAAGCAGCACATCAAACGACAGGTGATAGCCTTCGCGAATGCCGACAGCGGCGCCTAGAAAGATAAACCAGCCCATGATCAGCACCGAAGCGGGTTCGGACCAGATCAGACTTGAATTCAGAATGTAGCGAAAAAACACTTGGGCTGCGATGATCACCGTCATCAGGACAAGCCCAATGCCCGCCACCCAAAGCGCTACGCGCGCCAAGATCCCCGTCGCCAAAGCCACGCGTTCCATATGATTTCCCTTGAAAAAGCAGGCCCGCGCAGATCTGCGCGGGCCAAAAGCTGGCTTATTTTGTGGCTTGAATGTCGGCGACCATCTTCTTCAAGACATCCGATGTGACATATTTTTCGTAAACCGGCACCATGGCTTCGATAAACGGTGTCTTGTCGATGTCTTTGATCAGCTGCACGCCTGCGGCCATGACTTTATCTTCCGAGATTTTTTCTTGGGCCGCCCAAAGCTCGCGGTTGATCGGCATCGACTCGCGGGCCGCCTGCCGGACTGCGGCCTGATCTTCGGCACTCAGCTTATCAAAGGACTTTTTCGACATCACCAGAACTTCTGGCACGATCAAATGCTGGTCCAGAGTATAGTATTTCGCGACTTCAAAGTGCCCCGAAGTGTCATAGGATGGCCAGTTGTTCTCGGCGCCATCGATAACGCCGGTCTGGATCGAGGAGTAAACCTCGCCGTAAGGCATCGGGGTTGCGTTGGCACCAAGCGCTGCGACCATATCGACGAACATATCCGATTGCATGACGCGGAATTTCATCCCAGCCATATCGGCGATCGAGGTGATTGGCTTTTCCTTGTTGTAAAAGCTGCGCGAGCCGCCGTCATAAAACGCCAGACCCACCAGATCATGCGCCTCGAAGGCATCAAGGATCTGCTGGCCCACGGGTCCGTCCATCACATTGTGCATATGTTCGGTCGAGCGGAAGATATAGGGCAGCGACGGCACTTGGGTTTCTGGAATGATGTTGTTGAACGGCCCAAGGCTGACGCGGTTCATATCAATCACGCCGAACTGGGTCTGCTCGATGGTGTCTTTTTCCTCGCCAAGCTGGGCCGAGGCAAAGATCTCGATGCAAACGCGGTCGCCGGTGCGTTCGCGCAGCATTTTGTCGATGGCCTTCACCGCTTCCACGGTTGGATAGCCATCGGGATGGGTGTCAGACGAGCGCAAAGTGACTTCGCAAGCACTTGCCGCAGAAGCCAAGGCCGCCGTCGACAGCAAAGCTGCAATAAGGGTCTTCATCTTCATAGTTTTCTCCTCCCAAATAAAGGCTCTCTCAGAGCCGGTAGGCCTTTTTTACAAGGCTGTAGCTAAGGTCGTAGGCGACCTCATAGGCCTCGTCTTCTGCCAGCCGCCCTGTGGCGACAAGTTCAGCGAGGTAGGCGCAATCCACGCGGCGCGCGACGTCATGGCGCGCGGGGATCGAACAAAAGGCGCGGGTGTCGTCGTTAAAGCCGACAGTGTTATAAAACCCTGCCGTTTCGGTGGTGTTTTGACGAAACCGTTTCATGCCTTCGGGGCTATCAAAGAACCACCAGGGTGGCCCCAGTTTCAGCGCGGGATAAACCCCCGCCAAGGGCGCAAGCTCGCGGCTTTGCGTGGTTTCATCCAAGGTAAAGGCGATGATCGACAGCCGCGGGTCGGTGCCAAAGGCATCCAGTAGCGGGCGCAGCGCATGGACGTAATCGGTGCGGCTGGGAATATCAAAGCCCTTGTCGCGGCCAAAGCGCGCCAGCATCGCGCCCGAATGGTTGCGCACAGATCCGGGGTGAATTTGCAGCACCAACCCGTCATCAAGGCTCATCCGCGCCATTTCCGTCAGCATCTGACCGCGAAAGCAATCGGCCTCCTCGGCGCTGGCCTGCCCGCCCTTGACGCGGTCAAACAGCGCCTCTGCTTCTGCGGGCGGCAGGTTTTCTGTGCGTGCCGTGGGGTGGCCGTGGTCGCTAGAGGTCGCGCCAAAGCCGATGAAATAGGCCCGCCGCTTGCGATGCGCTGCCAGATAGCCCGTCCAGGTGCTGCAATCTTCGCCCGTCAATGCGCCAAACTGCGCCAAATTCTCGGCAAATCCGGCAAATTCGGGGTCAACCACCGCGTCGGGGCGGTAGGCAGTGATCACGCGGCCCGACCAGCCGCTTTGCGCGATCATCCGGTGCCAGCGCAGATCGTCGAGCGGGCTTTCGGTGGTGGCGATAACCTCGATGTTAAAGCGTTCAAACAGTGCGCGGGGCAGAAATTCGGGGCGGGTCAGGCAATCGGCGATATGGTCGTAAAACGCATCCGCCGTGGCGGGGCCAAAGCGGTCTTGCAGGCCAAAAACCTCGGCAAAGGCATGGTCGATCCACAAAGACGAAGGTGTGCCGCGCAGCAGGTAGTAATGCTGCGCAAACAGCCGCCAAATCTTGCGGCCGTCAGTTTCCACCGCCCCACCATCGACGCGCGGCACCCCCAGCGACTCGAGCTGCACGCCCTGCGAGCAGAGCATGCGAAACACATAGTGGTCGGGGGTGACAAACAGCTGGGCCGGATCGGGGAAGGGCAGGTTTTCGGCAAACCAGCGCGGGTCGGTATGGCCATGCGGGCTGACAATCGGCAGGGCCTTGACGCTGTCGTAAAGCCCGCGCGCCAGATCCCGCGTGCGCGGGTCGATCGGCAGCAATCTATCGGCGTCCAATTTTGGCAAGGCGGCTCTTCCCGTCATCTAAGGCATCGGTTAAAGTGATTCACAACTAGCATTCTGGTAAACTAATATGCTAGTTTGATGCAAGCATTAATGAGAGGAGGCATCATGTCTGAAACCGCTTTGCTCAGCCCACTCGAGCCGGTGGTCCGCGCTTCAATCGCCGATCAGGTGTTTGATGTGCTGCATCAGCAAGTGCTGTCGCTGGCCTTGCCGCCAGGCACCAAGATGTCAGAGGCCGAGATTGCCAAGCAGCTGAATGTCTCGCGCCAGCCGGTGCGCGATGCGTTTTACCGCTTGTCCAAGCTGGGGTTTTTGCTGATCCAACCGCAAAAGGCGACGCAGGTCAGCCCTATTCATATTCAAGACATCCTGCGGGCGCGCTTTGTGCGCACCTCGATCGAGGTCGAGGTGATGCGCCGCGCAGCACAAGGGCTGACGGCGCAGGCGCTGGCGCAGCTTGACGCCAATCTGGCCGAGCAAAAGCAGACCGTGGCAAGCGGTGATCGCGCGCGCTTTCACCGCTTGGACGACGCCTTTCATCATCTGCTGTGCCAAGGCGCGGGCGTCGGCTTTGTCTGGGAGACCATTCACGAAAACAAAGCCCACACCGACCGCGTGCGCTATCTGTCGCTGTCAGAAGGCTCTGCGCGCGCGATGGAAGGCCATATCCGCATTCTGGCCGCGCTGCGCGCGCGCGATGGCGAGGCGGCGGTGGCGGAATTGCGCACCCATTTGGGCCAGATCGAAGGCATCATCGCCGATCTGCGCGCGGCCAATGCCGCGTGGTTCTCGGACGAGGGCTAGCCGATGCGGATGGTTTTTGTGGGCGAAGCGATGGTCGAACTTGCCCCCGAGGGCGGGCTTTATCGGCGCGGCTTTGCGGGCGATACCTTCAACATGGCATGGTATGCGCAAAAGCTGGCGCCTGACTGGCAAACCGATTTCGTCTCGGCGATAGGCGATGATGCGATCTCGGCCGAATTTTCGGGCTTTGTGGCCGCGGCGGGGATTGGCACCGCCCATCTGCGGGTGATCCCCGAGCGCAGCCTTGGGCTTTACATGATTTCGCTGCAAAACGGCGAGCGCAGCTTTTCCTATTGGCGCAGCCAGTCTGCCGCGCGCCGCTTGGCCGAGGATGCGGCTGCGCTGGACGCGGCTTTTGCAGGGGCCGATCTGGTGGTGTTTTCGGGCATTACGCTGGCGATCCTTGAAGGGCAGGGGCGCGACAGGCTGGCGCAGGCCCTGCAAGCGGTGCGCGCGGCAGGGGCGCGGATTGCCTTTGACCCCAACATCCGGCGCAGGCTTTGGGCCAGCGACGCTGAGATGCGCGCCTGCCTGACCCGCTTTGCTGGCCTGTCTGACATTGTGCTGGCGTCCTTTGACGACGAGGCGGCGCATTTTGGCGACGGTGACCGCCAAGCCACGCTGGCGCGTTATCTGGGCGCGGGGGCTCGGGCGGTGGTGGTCAAGGATGGGGCTGCGCAGATGCTGGCGCAGATCGGTGGCCAAAGCTATGCCCATAGCCCCGACCCGGTGCAAAGCGTCACTGACAGCACCGCAGCGGGTGACAGCTTTAACGCGGGCTTTCTGACCGCTTGGCTGGCCGGTCAGCCGGTCGAGGCGGCACTTGCGGCGGGGGCGGCACTTGCGGGCCGCGTGATCCAATACCGCGGCGCATTGGCACAGCAGGCGCTGGCCTAGGCCGGCGATCTTGTCTTTGGCGCTGGCCTGCCGCATTCTGCCGGCCTCAACTTTGAAAGGCCGCAAGATGGATCCCGATTTTTGGCACGCGCGGTGGAGCCAAAACCAGATCGGCTTTCACGAGCCGCAAGAAAACCCGCTGTTGCTTGCGCATATTCAGGCCCTTGCCTTGGCGCCACAAGCGCGGGTGTTTTTGCCGCTTTGTGGCAAGACCAAAGACATCGGCTGGCTGTTGTCACAAGGCATCCAAGTGGCGGGGGCCGAGTTAAGCCCGCTTGCCGTCGATCAGCTGTTTGCCGATCTGGGCGTGGTGCCTGCGATCACCCAGCAGGGCGAGTTGCGCTGCTATCAGGCCGATGGGCTGACGGTCTTTGCGGGCGATATCTTTGCGCTGACGCCGGATCTGCTGGGGCACATTGATGCGGTCTATGACCGCGCGGCCTTGGTGGCGCTGCCCGCCGCGATGCGGCAGCGCTACGCAGCCCATCTGACCGCGCTGACGCAAAGCGCGCCGCAGTTGCTGATCTGTTTTGCCTATGACCAAAGCCGCTTTTCCGGCCCGCCGTTTTCGGTTTCAGGGCAAGAGGTCACAAGCCTTTATGGCGCGCGCTATGACATCCGCGCCTTGGCGGATCAGCCTGCGAAGGGTGGGCTGCAAGCCCGCGCTGCCTCCGAGCAGGTCTGGCATCTGACGCCAAAGCGCTAAAGCCCTGAAGCGCTAAAGCTGCACCACCGGCCCAGCTGCGGCGGCGGCATCTTCGCCGTCATGGGTGACCAGCAACACCGGCAAGGCGCGGGCGCGGGCATGGTCAAAGACAAAGCTGCGGATCTCGGCGCGCAGACCTGCATCAAGCCGAGAGAAGGGCTCGTCCAGCAGCAGGGCTTGCGGTTCGGCCAGCAGGGTGCGCATTAGGGCCGCGCGCGCGCGCTGCCCGCCCGAAAGCGTGGCGGGATCGCGGTTGTAAAACCCCGCAAGCCCCGCCGTCTGCAAGGCCGCCTCGACAGCGGCGCGGCGTGCTGCGCGCCCGCGCAGTGCGGCGGTCAAGCCAAAGGCCAGATTGTCGCCCACCGACAAATGGCCAAACATCACCGCGTCTTGAAACATCATGCCGATGCCGCGCGCCTCGGCGGGCAGGGTGGTCAGATCGCGCCCGCCCAGCCAAATGCGCCCGCTTTGCACAAAACCCGGCGCCAAATGCCCGGCAATCGCATCCAGCAGCGTCGATTTCCCCACCCCCGAAGGCCCCATCACCGTGACCACCGCCGCAGGTGCCACCGTCAGCGTCAGCGGCGCAAACAGCGCTGGCCCGCCGCGCGGGCTGATCGTCAGTGCCTCGATCTGCAAGGCCATCACATCCCCCCCCGCAAAGCCCGCCGGTTGCGATAAAGCACGCGCGGCACCGCCAGCGCCAGCCCATAAGCCGCAAAGGGCAGCGCCGCTTGCAGCACCGCATAGGTGCCAACCACCCGCCTGTCAGAGCCAGACGCCAGCGTCACCGCCTCGGTCGCAAGCGTTGCAATCCGCCCCGCTCCCATGAACAGCGTCGGCAGATATTGCGCCACCGAAACCGCAAAGCCAATCGCTGCGGCCACCAAGATCGGCCCCAAAAGGGCGGGCAGCTTGACCGAAAACAGCCGCCGATTGGCCCCCGCCCCCAAGCTTGCCGCCGTGCGGATCAGCGCTGGATCCAGCGCGCGCCAAGGCTCTGACAGCGCAATCATCACATAGGGAAACACGAACAAAGCCTGCGCCCAGATCACCGCCGCCACACCGCCCGTCAGCCCCATGCGCAAAAACAAAAGGTTCAGCCCATAAAGAAACCCGATCTGCGGCAGCAACAGCGGCAGATAGATCAGCGCGGTCGCCCAAGCAGCCCTTGGCGCGCGGCTGCGGTCTTCGGCCTCAAGCCAAGCCACCGCCAGCGTCAGGCAAAGCGCTGTCACCGCCAGCCCCAGCCCAAGCGTATACCCCGCCGCGCGGCCCCAACCGCCTTGCGGATTGGCCCAAAGCCGCAGGCTCCAGCTTTCGGGCAGCGGGTCAGGAAAGCTCCAGCGAAAGGCGAAAGACCACAGCAGCAGCACCACAAGGGCTGCAATCCCCAAGCCCAGCACGGCGCTGCCAAAGCCCGCGGCCAGCCGCAGCACGCCCGCCTCTGCACGCCCGCGCCCGCCCCGGCGCAGCCAGATCAGCCCCGCCCGCGCCACCCCCCGCTCGGCCAGTCCCCAGCCCAGCAAGACCAGCGCCACCAGTGCCGCACTCAGCACCGCCGCCGCCGAGGCTGGATAGACCATCGCCAGATCCGGGT
>NZ_DAIPZF010000009.1:0-91594 GCF_036782355.1 Cypionkella sp. | reverse complement strand
CTCACGCCACTTTCTTTTTCTGCAAAACAGCCTAGGTTGATGCCAAACGGAGGCCACCGATGCAAACCCTAACGCTCTACCTTGCCACCACAGCGATTTTCCTGATCCTTGACGCCGCGATGCTGACCCTGCACATGCAGCCGCTGTTTCAACGCCATCTGGGGGCGGCCCTGCTTGACAGCCCGCGCATGGGCCCCGCGGCGGCCTTCTACCTCGCCTATATCGCGGGGCTTTTGTATCTGGTCTCACTGCCCGCGCTGAAATCCGGCGCGCCCCTGCTGCTGCCCGCCGCCGTGCTGGGTGCAATGGCCTATGGCACCTATGAATTCACCAGCTATGCGATTATGAAGGACTGGTCCCCAGTCATGGTCGCCACCGACGTGATCTGGGGCACCGTGCTGACCGCCACCTCGGCCTGGGGCGGCGTTGCCCTGACCCGTTTGTTCTTCAAAGGCTGACCATGATCCTCTACGGCATCCCCACCTGCGACACCTGCAAAAAAGCCATCAAAGCCTTGGAAGCTGCTGGCCATGAGGTGAAATTCCGCGATGTGCGCGCGGAGCCTTTGTCCGAGGCCGAGATCGATAAGATCGTGCAGGAATTTGGCGATTTGGCGGTGAACAAACAATCCACCACCTACCGCGCCTTTAACGACTATCTTAAAGTCTCTGACCCCGAGGCTCAAATCGCAGCCCAACCGGCCGTGATGAAACGCCCAGTGATCGAGGCCGACGGCCGCTGGTTCCTTGGCTGGGACGATAAGGTGCAAACCGCCCTGCTGTGAAAACGGCCCCCGCGGGGGCCGCCTTCGAATGCCTTACAACAGACGCAGATCGCCCGCAGATTCCTTGCCGTCACGGCCGGACTGCAATTCGTATCCGATCTTTTGGTTGTCGTTCAGAGCTTTCAACCCAGCCCGCTCGACTGCCGAGATATGGACAAATACGTCCTTCCCGCCATTGTCGGGCGCAATAAAGCCATAGCCCTTGGTGCTGTTAAACCACTTAACGGTGCCGGTAGGCATGCCGCATCTCCCATCTCGACCCTCCCGAGGCGACATTGCCACGGGCCGTGCAGCATTCCTTCAGGGCCTTGATCGGCGGTCAGAAAGTCTGTCTTCACATCTTAAATCATGCCAAACCTTAAGTGAAAATCAAGAGCAGAGATGAGAATGCGCAAGGCTGGGTTGACTTTAGGTCAAATTGGCAGCGTTTTGGCCATGATTATCGGCTTTTTGAGTGCCAAATTGCCTCGCTGCATGCAGAGAATCAGCCAGACATTGCCTGCCTTGCCGCGATTTCTCCGCTTTCTTCGCCCTCCTTTGCGCGTTTCAAGCTTTGTGCTGCCTATTGGTTTGGCCAAAACCTGCGCAGCATCCGGTCCGTTGACAGCGGTCCTGCGCCCTTGAACACCAAAATCGCCAGCAACAGCAGCCACAGCGCGCGTTGATCCAAAATCAGCGCGTCCGAACTGCGATCAAACCAAGCGCCAATCGTCGTGCTATCTGCCATATGACCAAAAACATCTGTCAGGCTTTGCACCAGCACAAAGCCAATCATCCCCAAAGCCGCCAACCGCGTCAGCAGCCCAATCAGCAATAGCAGCGGCAAAATCACCTCTGCCCAAGCCCCCGCCAGCGCCACCAGATGCAGCGGCAGGGCCAAGGCGCTGGCATCATAGCCCACCGCCTCTAGACTTTGCGGAAAGATCTGCGCAAAGGCGCCCGTCGAAAGCTGAAACGGATTGCCTGCGAATTTCGTCGCCGCCGAGGCCCAGAAATATCCTGCCAAGACAGCGGCAAAAACCCCGCGCGCCAGCGTCGGCAAGACCCAGTCGCCGCTGCGGCTCAATGCCTGAAATAGCGCTCTCATCCTGACACTCCCACAAGGGCGTCGGCGGCAATCAACAGCGCCAAAACCTGCCCCAAGTCCAATTCTTGCCCTGCCTGAGCAAGCGCCAGATGCAAGGGCGCGCCCCGCTCCAGCGCCGCCACAAAGCCATAGGCCTCTGGGGACAAGACCTGTGGCTTGGGGTCGAAATCCTTGCGCGCAATCATCACATGCTCGGCGCGCATCTGCGACGGTGGCGGCCCAAACCCCAAAGCCGCCGCCCAGATCGAGCCGATGGGCCAGTCCGAGCGCAACAGCCGCAGGCTTGGCGCCAAGCGAAATCGCGCCTGCAACAGCTGCGCCTCGCTCATCTGTGTCAACTGCGCCGCCGGCAGAGCTGTCGCATCCGCCGCGTGATAACTCTCGCGCAAAGCCTGTTCCAAGCGTGCCACATCGGCCAAATACCCCAGCCCCTGCGCGGGCGCAAAACCAGCAATAAAATCGGCAAATTCCGCGCCATACAGCATCATGATCCGGCCTCGCGGCGGATGCTCGCGCAAAAAGCGCAGCGCCATGGCGCGAAAAAACGCGGGCCCAACCAAGGCCAGAACCGCCGGAAACCCTGTCTCCAAAGCCGCCCCCAAGCCTTGGGTGACGCTGTTGCGATAGATATTGAAGCGCCTTTGTGCGGGCCTGCCCGCAGGGTCAACCACCCCCAAAGGCAGGGGCAAATCCGGATCTAACAGCGCTGCGGCAAATGCGGCTTGGTTCATGATGCGGCCATGACCGCGCCCGCCCGCGCCGCCTCTGCTTGCAACACTGCCCAGTCAGGCACATCTGCGTCCCATTCGATCAACACCGGCCTTGGTCCGGCCTGCGCCACAACCTGCGCAAAAAGCTGCCAAACCGGATCGGCGATCGCAGCGGCATGGCTGTCAATCAATAGCACCGCGCTCTGGTCGTCCTGGTCCTGGCCATGCCCGCCCAAATGAATCTCCCCCACCGCCGCCAGCGGAAAATCCGCAAGATAGGCCGCGGCCTCAAAGCCCTGGTTTACCGCCGAGACATAGACATTGTTCACATCCAGCAGCAACCCGCAGCCTGTCCGCTGCACCACTGCACGCAAAAACGCCACCTCACTCAGGCTTGTTTCGGCAAAACCCAGATAGCTCGAGGGGTTTTCCAACAGCATCTGCCGCCGCAAAACCTCCTGCACGCGGTCAATATGATCACAAACTCGTGCCAGCGTCGCCTCGGTATAGGGCAGCGGCAACAGATCGTTCAGATAGTGACCGTCATGGCTCGACCAGGCCAAATGCTCGGAAAAACAGGCAGGCTCCAGCCAATCACACAATGCCTTCAGCCGCGCCAAATGCGCCTCATCCAAAGCCGCCTCGCCGCCAATCGACAAGCCCACCCCATGCAACGAGATCGCAAAGCGCTCGGCCAGATGCCGCAGTTGCGCAAGCGGCCGCCCGCCGGCGCCCATATAGTTCTCTGCATGTACCTCAAGCCATTCAACCGCCCCCGCATCGGCCAAAATCGCCGCAAAATGCTGCGGCTTATAGCCCACACCGGGCCGCAGCGGCAAAGCTTTGCTCTGATCCAACATCGCGCGTTCCTTTCATCTTGGCACAAATATCCCGCAGGGGGTTTGGGGGGGCGCGCAGCCCCCCCAAGTCAGATCACATCTTTGGCAGGTCGCGCTCGACCGCTGCCATGCTGCCCATCCGCATGCTGCCGTCCTCCAGCTTTGGCAACTCCATGGTCAGGCAGCTGCCCGCCGGCACCAACTTCCAGGCATTGCCTTGATAATCGATTTTCGAAGTCCCAGCGCAGGTGGTGCCAGCCCCTGCCGCGCAGTCATTCTGGCCCGCCAAAGCGACGCCAAAGCATTTCTCCATATCGGCCGCAGCCGCGGTGGTGGCATGCGCGGCAAAAGCCGCAGCAAGTGCGCCGGCAACAGCAAAGGTTTTCAGAGGTGCAGACATGTTATGTTCCCTTGTTTGATTATGTCGGTTTCGACAGGGTCAAACCTAGGCGGTGGGCAGGCTCACGGGCCAATCACGCCCCTGTGCATGACGCCTCTGTGAGCCGGATGCTTTGCCCTGTGATCGCAACCCATAGCAAAAGGGCGCCGGAATGCTCCGACGCCCTCGCTTGATTTTACAGAGATTTTCTTAGCCGTGGCTTGGGGGAAGTGCCGCAAATCCAAATTCGGCAATTGCCTGATCCAGCGTGAGTGTTTCAGTGCGATTGTCGCCCAAGCGGCGGACTGAAACAGTTCTGTCCTCGACCTCTTTCATGCCAATCGCCAAGATCACGGGAACTTTGCCCACCGAATGCTCGCGCACCTTATAGTTGATCTTCTCATTACGGGTGTCGGTTTCTGCCCGCACCCCGGCTTTGATCAGCGCATTGGTGACCTCATGCACAAAGGGATCAGCATCCGAGACGATCGAGGCCACAACCACCTGACGCGGCGCCAGCCAGAACGGCAGTTTGCCGGCATAGTTTTCAATCAGAATGCCGATAAAGCGTTCAAATGATCCTAAGATCGCGCGGTGCAGCATCACTGGGCGATGTTTTGCACCATCTTCGCCGACGAATTCGGCATCCAAGCGGTTGGGCAGGTTAAAGTCGGCTTGGAAGGTGCCGCACTGCCATTCGCGCCCAATCGCGTCGGTCAGTTTGAAGTCAAGCTTTGGCCCGTAGAACGCGCCGTCACCTTCATTCACCTGATAGGGCAGGCCAAGCATCTCGATCGCCGCGCGCAACGCGTTTTCGGCCTTGTCCCAAACCTCATCCGACCCGACGCGCACATCTGGGCGGGTCGACAGTTTGATGTCAAATTTCTCAAAGCCCAAGTCTTTGTAAACGCTTGACAGCAGCGCGATGAAATCGGCGCATTCCTGTTCGATCTGGTCTTCAGTGCAGAAGATATGCGCATCGTCCTGCACAAAGCCGCGCACCCGCATCAGCCCGTGCATCGAGCCCGAGGATTCGTAGCGGTGGCAAGATCCAAACTCGGCCAGCCGCAGCGGCAGGTCGCGGTAGGACTTCAAGCCTTGGTTAAAGATCTGCACATGGCAGGGGCAGTTCATCGGTTTCAGCGCGTTGATGCGCTTTTCCTTGGCACCGTCTTCGTCAACTTCGACGATGAACATATTCTCGCGGTAAGCCTCCCAATGGCCGGATTTCTCCCACAGCACGCGGTCAACCACTTGTGGCGTCTTGATTTCCTTATAGCCCGCAGATTTCTGCCGGCCGCGCATGTAATCCTCCAACTGGCGATAGATCGTCCAGCCGTTGGGGTGCCAAAACACCATGCCCGGCGCTTCGTCTTGAATGTGGAACAGGTCCATCTCGCGGCCAAGCTTGCGGTGGTCGCGCTTGGCGGCCTCTTCCAGCATCAGCAGATGCGCTTTCAGATCGTCGCGGTTCTTGAAGGCCAGCCCGTAGATGCGCTGCAACATCGGCCGCGTCGCATCGCCCAGCCAATAGGCCCCGGCCACATGCGTCAGCTTGAAGGCATCGGCGGGCACTTGGCCGGTATGAGCCAGATGCGGGCCGCGGCACATATCTTGCCAATCGCCGTGCCAATACATCCGCAGATCCTCGCCCTCGGGG
The DNA here is from genome assembly GCF_036782355.1 of Cypionkella sp. NCBI lineage: Bacteria > Pseudomonadati > Pseudomonadota > Alphaproteobacteria > Rhodobacterales > Paracoccaceae > Cypionkella > Cypionkella sp. The sequence continues at coordinate 86,135 of NZ_DAIPZF010000009.1, read as the reverse complement.
ATGCGGTTGATCAGCTCCAGCTTGAAAGGCTCGTTGCGCTCTTGGTAATAGGCAATGGCGCGGGCGCGGTCCCAGACTTCGGTTTTCACCGGATCACGGGCGTTGATGATCTGCTTCATCTTGGCTTCAATCGCGCCCAGATCTTCGGGGGTGAAGGGCTCTGCGCGGTCAAAGTCGTAAAACCAGCCGTAATCGCGCACCGGGCCAATGGTCACTTTCACATCTGGCCAGATCTCTTGCACCGCGCGCGCCATGATATGGGCGCAGTCGTGACGGATAAGCTCGAGCGCGACTTCGTCATCGGCCAGCGTGTGAATGGCGATCATGGCATCCGACAGGATCGGCCATTGCAGATCGACATGCGCACCATTGACCGAGGCTGAAATCGCCTTCTTTGCCAGACCGGGCGCAATCGAGGCCGCAACCTCGGCAGCGGTCACGCCAGCTGCATAGTCACGCTTATTGCCATCGGGGAAAGTCAGGGAAATCTGGGACATATCGTCCTCCTCGTCGTTTTGGCGCCTACGAAACGCCCGGTTGCGGGTTATGTGATGGGGTTTTGCCTCTGGGCCGTGGCCTTGTCAACTCTGCCGCGTTAGACTGATGACGATATTTCGAAAGGCGCGCGCATGTTTGATCAGATCACCACCCCAGAAGGCCGCCGCATTGCCTATGATTTCACCGCAGGGCAGGGGCCTTGCGTGGTGTTTTTGGGCGGCTTTAAATCGGACATGACCGGCACCAAGGCGGTTTACCTAAAGGCCTGGGCCAAGGCGCAGGGGCGCGCCTTCTTGCGGCTGGATTATTCCGGCCATGGCGCGTCAGGCGGCGCGTTTCTGGACGGCGCGATTGGCGATTGGTTTGAAGACGCGCTTGCGGTGATCACGGGGGTGACCAAAGGCCCGCTGATCCTTGTGGGCTCGTCGATGGGGGGCTGGATTGCGCTGTTGCTGGCCAAGGCGATCCCTGCGCGCATCGTCGGGCTGGTGGGCATCGCAGCCGCCCCTGATTTCACCGAAGATTCGATGTGGGCCAGTTTCACGCCCGCACAACGCGCAGCCCTTGCGGCCGGGCAGGTCGAGCTGCCTTCGGACTATTCCGACGCGCCCTATATCATCACCCGCCGCCTGATCGAAGAGGGGCGCAACCGGCTTGTGCTGCGCGCGCCGCTGGATTTGCCCTTCCCCGTGCGGCTGTTGCAAGGCACCGCTGACACCGATGTGCCGCCTGCGGTTGCGTTGCGCCTGCTGGAGCATGCCTCTGGCCCCGATATTCGGCTGGCGCTGGTCAAAGGCGCAGATCACCGCTTTTCAACGCCCGCCTGCCTTGCCATGATAACGACCAGTGTGTCAGAGGTGTTGGAGGTCAATCATGCGCAGCTTCGGTAAGGCCTTGGGGCAGCTGCTTGTTGTCTTTTTCTTGCTTTATGCTGCCGCGCTTTATCTGATCCCTCGCGATCAAGTGGACCGCCAAATCAAGTTTGATCCCAATAGCTTGGGTGCTGATCTTAACGCTTATCTCGCCAAATCCGAACAGCAATTTTCCAACATCACCGCAGGCACGCAAAAGCGCATTGTTTGGGCTGGGGCCGTGGGGGCGAAGACGCCTTTGGCGCTGATTTATCTGCATGGATTTTCCGCCACCTCGGAAGAGATCCGTCCGGTGCCCGCTGATCTGGCCCGCGCCTTGGGGGCAAATATCTTTTTCACCCGCCTGACCGGACATGGCCGTGATGGCGCCGCGCTTGCCGCCGCCACGGCCAGCGATTGGGTGCAGGATATGGCCGAGGCGATGGCGATTGGTCGCCGCATCGGGGGGCGTGTGGTGGTGATTGGCACTTCGACCGGCGGCACGCTGGCAGCACTTGCGGCCAGCGATCCGGTGTTGTCGCAAGCCATGGCGGGGCTGGTGCTGATCTCGCCAAACTTTGGGCTAAAGCCATTGGCGGGTAAAATCCTTGACCTGCCCGCCGCGCGCTATTGGGGGCCTTTGGTCGCGGGGGCGACCCGCAGTTTTACGCCGCAAAACGACCGCCACCGCCAATTCTGGACCAACACTTACCCAACCGTTGCGCTGTTTCCGATGGCGGCTTTGGTGCGCGAGGCCCGCGCGCAGGATTACAGCCAAACCAAACTGCCGCTTTTGCTGCTGTATTCACCGCAAGACCAAGTGGTTGATCCCGCGCAAACGCTTAAAATTCTTGGCCCTTGGGCCGGCCCAAAACAGATTGAACCGCGCATTATGACAGCCCAAGACGACCCCTTTAGCCATGTGATTGCTGGCGATATTTTGTCGCCAAACCAAACTGCTGCAACCGAGGCGCTGATCCTTGCTTGGGCAAAGGCGCTTTGATGCCAATGCACGAGCCTTTGGTGATGATTCCGGGCCTGATGGCCGATGCGCGGCTGTTTTTGCCGCAGATGGTGCAGCTTGGCGCAGAGCGCGCGGTGCATGTGGCGCTTGCGACGCGCGGCGACACGGTCGAGCAGATGTCCGAAGCGATCGTCGCAGGGCTTCCACCGCGCTTTGCGCTGCTTGGCCATGGACTTGGCGGCGATATTGCCTTGGAGATCATCCGCCGCGTGCCCGACCGCGTCAGCCGCGTGGTCTTGATGGCCACCGATCCTTTGTCTGAAGCGCCGCAAGCGGCCGCCGCGCGCGAGGCGCGGATTGTCGCCGCGCGCTCTGGGCGTCTGACCGAGGCGATGCGCGAGGAAATTCCACTGACTGCGATTGCCGATGCGCCTTGGCGCGGCGACATTATGGCGCTGATCCAAGATATGGCGCTGGGGCTGGGCGAGGGGGTGTTTTTGCGCCAAAGCCGCGCGCTGCAACGCCGCCCTGATCAGCAAAAAACCATGCGCCGGATCAAATTGCCCGCGCTGGTGATTTCTGGCGATGCCGACACGCTTGTGCCGATGCGGCGGCAAGAGTTCACCGCCAATCTGATGCCCTATGGCAAACTGGCGGTGATCGAGGCTGCCGGTCATCTGGCAAGCCTCGAACAGCCGCAAGCTGTCAGCGATGCGATTGCCGCCTTTTTGGCGGGGCCGATGATGCTGCGCTAGGCGGTCTGCGCAGGCACCACTTTCAAGGCCGCAGGTTTTGCTGCGCCTGCATTGGCGTCGATGAATTTGAGCACCAAAGGCCGGATGTTCAACCGCCAGCTTTTGCCGGCAAAGATGCCGTAATGGCCCGCGCCCGGTTCCAGATGCTGCAATTTTTTCGAATCAGGCAGGCCGGTCAGCATCGCCAAAGCCGCCACACATTGGCCGGGGGCTGAAATATCGTCGTTTTCACCCTCGACCGTCATCACTGCAACATTGCTGATTGCGCCGATATCGACTTTTTTGCCGGCAACAACGAATTCATTTTTGGCGATTTCCAGACCTTTAAAGATCCGCTCGACGGTCGAAAGATAGAATTCCGCCGTCATATCCATCACCGCAAGGTATTCGTCATAAAAGCGGTTATGGGCGTCTTGCTCCGATGCCTCGCCTTGCGCGACGCGCATGATCTGTTCGGAAAAGGCTTTCGAATGCCGCTCCGAGTTCATCGAAATAAAGGATTGCAGCTGCAACATGCCGGGGTAAACCAGCCGGCCGACGCCCTTATATTTAAAGCCGACACGTTGAATGGCGATCTGTTCCAACTGGCCCATGGTGATGCGGCGGCCAAAGTCGGTGACATCTGTCGCAGCGGCATCTGGGTCGATCGGCCCGCCGATCAGGGTCAGGCTGCGCGGCTGCGCGGCGGGGTCTTCGGCCGCCAGATAGGCTGCGGCGGCAAGCGCAAGCGGGGCAGGCTGACAGACTGCGATTACATGGGTGTCAGGGCCCATTTCGCGCATGAAATCAACAAGATAAAGCGTATAGTCTTCGATATCGAACTTGCCGTCTGATACCGGAATGTCGCGCGCATTGTGCCAATCTGTCACAAAAACATCGGCATCGGGCAATAGGCTGGCGACAGTCGAGCGCAGCAGGGTGGCATAGTGACCAGACATCGGAGCCACCAGCAAAATCTTACGCGCCATCGGTGCGCGGCGGCGGACATAGAATTGGATCAGATTGCCAAAGGGCTTCTCTACCACGGTGTTGATGTCGATCAAATGGTCCTGACCTTCGGGTCCAGGAATGCTGCGAATGCCCCAATCTGGTTTCTTGACCATGCGGCCAAAACTCCGCTCGGTCACTTCGCCCCAAGCGGCAACCATGCCAAGCATCGGGTTCATTGTCATCGAGAAAGCCGGGTAAGATGCCATCGCACGCGCGGTGGCCCCCATCCATTCATTCGTGTTACGAATGCTTTCCATCAGGTCATAGGTGGCCATATACTTCATAGTGACTCCATGGGGAGGGCCCCGGCTGACCGCCACGCGCCCTTTTGGGCCGGACGAGTCCATGCTGCATAGCAGCGACGATAAGGGTGAAACGTTAATATGACAACCAAAGACAATGCCGCAGGCGCAAAATTGGAAAAGATGACAACCAATCTTGCTAAAATCGAAGCATTGTCTTCGCGGCTGATGGCCGCTTTGGCAGCGCGCCCTGCCTCAGACCCGGGGGTGCAGGGGCCCGGCCAAGAGATTTACATGAAGGCCGCCACCGCCTATCTGGCCGGCCTGATGCAAAACCCCAGTCGGGTGCTGGAACAGCAGATCAGCTATTGGGGCAAGACCATGCGCCATTATGTTGACGCCCAGCAGGCGCTTGCCAGTGGCGAGCTGCGCCCGCCAGAAGACACCGGCCCCAAGGATCGCCGCTTTTCCAACCCGGTTTGGGACAGCAATCCTGCGTTCAATTACCTAAAGCAACAATATCTGTTCAACGCCGAGGCGGTGCAGAACGCCGTGGCGGTGATGGAGGGCATCGACGATCACGAACGCAAGCGCGTCGATTACTTTAGCCGCCAGATTGTCGACATGCTGGCACCGACCAACTTTTTGGGCACCAATCCCGATGCGCTGGAACGCGCGCTGGAAACCGATGGCGAAAGCCTTGTGCGCGGGCTGGAAAATCTGGTCAGCGATATCGAGGCCAATAACGGCGAATTCGCGGTCACGCTTGCCGACCCCGAGGCCTTTGTGGTGGGCGAAAACCTTGCCACCACCCCCGGCAAAGTGGTGTTTCGCAACCGCATGTTGGAACTGATCCAATACGCCCCCAGCACCGAAACCGTCTACGAGACGCCGCTGCTGATCTTTCCGCCTTGGATCAACAAATTCTACGTCATGGATCTAAAGCCGCAAAACAGCCTGATAAAATGGGTGGTCGAGCAGGGCTTTACGGTGTTTGTGGTGTCTTGGGTCAACCCCGATGCCTCTTATGCCGATGTCAGTCTGGATGACTATATCCGCGAAGGTTACCTCACCGCGATGGCCGAGGTGCGCCGCATCACCGATCAACCGCAGATCAATGCGGTGGGCTATTGCATCGCCGGCACCACGCTGGGGCTGACGCTGTCGCATTTGCAGCGCGCGGGCGACACTTCGGTGAAATCGGCGACCTTCTTTACCACGCTGACCGATTTTTCCGATCCGGGCGAGGTCGGGGTGTTTCTTGACAACGACTTTGTTGACGGGATTGAACGGCAATCAACCGCCGACGGCATGCTGTCAAAAACTCTGATGTCGCGCACCTTTTCCTATCTGCGTTCGAACGATCTGATCTACGGCCCTGCGATCAAATCCTATATGCTGGGCGAAGCGCCACCGGCCTTTGATCTGCTCTATTGGAACGGTGATGGCACCAATCTGCCATGCAAGATGGCGATGCAATATCTGCGCGGCCTGTGTCAGGGCGATGGTCTGGCCAAGGGCACGTTTCCGGTCTTTGGTCATGCCGCCAGCCTTTCTGACATCAAGGTGCCGCTTTGCGCCATTGCCTGCGAGACCGACCATATCGCGCATTGGCGCGGCAGCTTTAACGGCATCAAGCAGATGGGGTCAGAGGATAAGACCTTTATCCTTGCGCAATCGGGCCATATTGCCGGCGTGATCAACCCGCCATCGAAGGGCAAATACGGCCATTACACCAATCCGCGCCCCGTTGCAGGCGCGCCCGATGATTGGAAAACCACCGCCAGCTTTACCCAAGGCAGCTGGTGGCCGCGCTGGGCGGATTGGTTGGCGAACCGCTCTGGCAGCATGATCGCAGCGCGAATCGCTGGCGAGTCAACCAACCCTGCCTTGTGCGATGCGCCTGGCACCTATGTGCTTGCAGGCACGGCTCGTTTGCCAAAGGGTTGAGCTATTTCGGTTTTTTGCCGCTTTGGCAAAAAAACCAGATCCATGCTGCGGCGCAGAAATTTTACTTGCAATGCTGCGATGCAGCATGTATACCTTGCTCATCGAATTCAGGCGACCCCACCAAAACTCAGGAGCATTAAAATGAACGCTGCTACCGATTTCACCAAAGTCATGCAGGACATGATGGCCAAGTTCCCAGTTGACGCTTCGGCTTTCCAAAACGCATTCAAAACCCAAGCCGCTTTCGGCGAGAAACTGTCGAAAGTCGCGCTGGAAGCAGCCGAGAAGTCGACCGAAATCTCGTCCAAATGGGCTAAAGAGACCATTGCAAAGCTTTCGACCACCGCAACCGCGAAAACCGAGCCTGCTGATTACACCAAAGCTGTGACCGATTTTGCATCGGCTGCAACCGAAATGGCGTCGGAAAACATGGCTGCTTTCGCTGAAGTTGCGAAAAAAGTGCAGATGGAAACCGTCGAGCTGATGCTTGCCGCTGGCAAAACCGCTTCGGCAGAGGCCTCGGCTGTTGTGAAAAAAGCAACCGACGAAGTGACCGCTGTTGCGAAAAAGGCTGCAACCGCAGCAAAGTAATCCTTCGGGATCATCGTATCGCCCTATCCTCCCTGGGGTTTGATGCATGGGGCGAGCCAGTGGCTCGCCCTTTCTTTTTGCGCAAATGCTGCGTTTTTCTGCACGCTCTTTCTTTTTATGCTGCGCTGTCCTAGAGTTTCTCTGCACTGCAACATAATGCTGCAACCCGGGGAGGTTCAGATGGCCGAAACTGCGAAGCCTTTGCTCATCAAGCGATATGCAAGCCGTCGTCTTTATAACACCGAGACGTCGGATTACGTCACGCTGGAAGACATCTCGGGCTTTATCCGCGCGGGCCGCGAGGTGCAGATCGTTGATCTGAAATCCGGTGATGACCTGACCCGCCAATATCTGCTGCAAATCGTGGCCGAGCGCGAATCCAAGGGCGACACCGTGCTGCCCACCAATGTGCTGACCGATCTTGTCCGCAGCTATACCAGCAATATTCAGTCGGTGGTGCCGCAGTTCCTTGCCGCCAGCTTCGAGATGCTGCGCGATGGCCCGACCAAAGTCATCGAAAACATGAACGTCATTCCAAACCCGATGACGGCGATGCCCGGCTTTGATTTGATGCGCAAACAGCAAGAAGCCTTTATGAAAACCATGATGGGCGGCGTGCCTGGCTGGAGCGGCTCTGGCCCTGCGGCAGAACCCGAAGCTACGCCCGCAGGCGATCCCGCGGCAGAATTGGCCGAGATCAAGAAGCAATTCGCCGAACTGCAAAAGAAGCTGTCGCAGCTGTGATCCATGGCTGAGGTCAGCACCCGCGTCACGCTTTGGGGGATCGAGGTTTTTCTGGCGGTGGCCGAAGACCGTGCTATCTCGGCGGCGGCGCGGCGGCTGGGGGTCAGTGCCTCGGCGATTTCGCAACAACTGTCGGGGCTTGAAGCGGCGCTGGCCGCGACGCTGCTGGATCGTTCTGCGCGGCCCTTGCAGCTGACGCCTGCGGGGGCGATGTTTCGCCGCCACGCCCAAACCATCCTGAACGCCGAGGCTGAAGCCCGCGCCGAGCTGGGCCTGCGCGGGCTTGCGGGGCTGACAACGCTGCGGCTGGGCATGATCGAAGATTTTGACGCCGAGGTGACGCCACGGCTTTTGGCCTCGATGGCGGTCGATCTGAAGACCTGCCGGTTTTTGCTGGAAACCGGACCAAGCCACCGCTTGTTGGATCAATTGGAAACACGCAGCCTAGATATTGCTGTGACCGCCGATCTTACCACCGAGACCCAGACCGATGGCTGGCGCGAGGTGCATCCGCTGCTGGTCGAGCCGTTTTTGGCGATCACTCCCAAGGGGCAGGTGCATCACGATCTGCCGCTGATCCAATATACCTCGCGCCATCTGATGGGCCGCCAGATTGCGGCGCATCTGTCGCGGCAAAACCTGCGGCTGGCGCAACGCTTTGAACTGGATAGCTATCACGCCATTCTGGCCATGGTGGCGGCAGGGCAGGGCTGGACGATCCTGACACCGCTGGCGCTGCATCACGCTGCGCGCTTTGCGGCCCAAGTCGATGCAGCCCCGCTGCCGTTTGAACCGCTGTCACGCACGCTGTCGCTCTCGGCGCGCGCCGGGGTTCTGGGTGATATGCCGGGCCAGATCGCCGATCGTCTGCGCGCGCTGATTGCGCGAAAGGTGGTGGCCCCTGCCCAAACTGCTGCACCTTGGCTGGGCGAGACATTGCGGGTGCTCTGAGCGTTGCTTTTTGCAAGGCAGGGGTCTAGGCAGACCAAAACCCCTGAAAGGAAATCCGATGGCGCTGAAAGACCTTATGATCCGTGCTGGCAATGCTTGCGAATTCTGCGGAGCCGCCGATGGTCTGGCCGTCGCCGAGGCCGCCCCGATTGGCGAGCTGCTGCTTTGCCCTGCGTGTCTTGGCGCGCATGAGGTGCCCGCCGATCACTGGCGCTGTTTGGAAGGCGCTGCTTGGACCGCCGAGCCTGCGGTGCAGCTTGCGGTGTGGCGCAAATTGGGCACGCTTGACGCCGCTTGGGCTGTTGAGGCGCGCGAGGGCATGACCCTGCTGCCAGAGGTGCAATCCATCGCCGACCAACCCGCCGCAGTTGAACATCGCGACAGCAACGGCACTTTGCTCGCGCAGGGTGATACCGTGGTTCTGATCAAGGATCTGGTGGTCAAGGGCGCGAATTTCACCGCCAAGCGTGGCACCTCGGTGCGCAAAATCTCTTTGGTGGCCGATAATCCGGGCCAGATCGAGGGGCGTGTTGAAGATCAGCGCATCATCATCTTGACCGAGTTTGTCAAAAAATCCTGATCTTTGCAGGCGCAGAAACACGCGCATAGGTCACCGCGCCCAAGGCGCGTCAAGAGTGCAAATCTCGCGCATCACATCGGCGTGAGGTTTGCGCAAACAGCTCCGACTCATCTGGAAAAGCTTTTTAAAAACGGTCATTTACGCCAAGAAGGCAATGACCTTCTGCGTGGATAGGCCGCTGTGGCTCCCGCATTTCCGGAGTTAAAAAACATGACCAAATTCGCTCTCGCTTTCGCAGCAATCGCAACCATGACCGCTGGCGCAGCTTTCGCTGAAGACGCTGTCGTTGTGGCAGATGTTGACGGCAACGGCGTCTATTCGATGGAAGAAGTTGTTGCAGCATATCCAGCTGTGACCGCAGAAATCTTCGCAGCCGCTGACACCGATGCAAACGGCGACCTTTCGGCAGACGAGCTGAAAGCCGCTGTTGAAGCAGGCGCTTTCGCTGCGATGTAATTTCGCTTTGTCGAAATATGGGGCCGTCGCATCTGCGGCGGCCTTTTTGGTTTCTGGATCGCCTTAGACCTGCGATCTGGCCCCACCAAAGGCAGGGCCAGAAAAGGTTACTCTAGCTCGACCAGCAGATCTTTGGCGTCGATTTGGCTGCCGGGTTGCACATAAAGCGCTTTGACCACAGCGGCGCGGTCGGCGTGAATGCCGGTTTCCATCTTCATAGCCTCAATGGTCAGCAGCAAATCGCCCGCGCTGACTTTTTGGCCTGCCACCACCGCCACCGAAGCAATCGCCCCGGGCATCGGCGCACCGATCTGATTGGCATTGCCCTCGACCGCCTTGGGTTTGGCCGCGACCTTGGCCTTGATGGCGCGGTTTGGCACTTTGATCACGCGCGGCTGGCCGTTCAGCTCGAAGAACACCTTCACCTCGCCGTCATCGGTGGTTTCGCCCACCGCTTGCAGCCGTATTTCCAACAGTTTGCCCGGATCAATTTCTGCGGTGATCTCTTCGCCCGCAGTCATGCCATAAAAGAACGTCCGCGTCGGCAGGGCGCGCACCGGGCCATAGGCTTTGTGGCGGCCCATATAATCCAAGAACACCTTGGGATACATCAGATAGCCGTTCAGATCCTCGTCATCGACGCGGTAGCCCGACAGCTCTTCGCTCAGCTTGGCGCGCACCGCTTCCAGATCGACCGCAGCCATGCCTGCGCCGGGGCGGGCGGTCGAGGCCACTTCGCCCTTCAGCACCTTTTTCGAGATCACCGCAGGCCAACCGCCGTGTGGCTGGCCCAGATTGCCACGCAGCATATCTGCCACCGAGTCCGGGAAGGCCACATCAACGGCAGGGTCTTCGACCTGCGCGCGGGTCAGCCCTTGGGCCACCATCATCAACGCCATATCGCCCACCACTTTTGACGAAGGCGTGACTTTGACAATATCGCCAAACATCTGGTTGGCGTCAGCATAGGCCTGCGCCACCTCGTGCCAGCGCTCTTCCAGCCCCAAAGACCGCGCTTGCGCTTTCAGGTTGGTGAACTGCCCGCCGGGCATCTCGTGCAGATAGACTTCCGAAGCGGGCGCCGGGATGCCCGACTCGAAGGCCGCATATTGGCCGCGCACCGCCTCCCAATAGTTCGAAATCTGCCGCACAGCGCCCATGTCGATGCCGGTGTCGCGCTCGGTATGTTTCAAAGCCTCGACAATCGAGCCGAGGCAGGGCTGCGAAGTGCCGCCCGAAAACGCATCCATCGCCGCATCGACCGCATCGACGCCAGCATCCGCCGCAGCCAGAATCGTTGCCGCTGCGGCACCGCTGGTGTCATGGGTGTGAAAGTGGATCGGTAAGCCAACCTCTTGTTTCAGCGTCTTAATCAGGATCTTGGCCGCGGCTGGTTTCAACAGCCCCGCCATATCCTTGAGCCCCAGCACATGCGCGCCCGCAGATTTCAGCGCCTGAGCGGTATCGACGTAATACTTCAGATCGTATTTCGACCGCTCTGGGTCCAGCATATCGCCGGTATAGCAGACCGTGCCTTCGCAGACCTTGCCGGCCTCGATCACCGCATCCATCGCCACCCGCATGTTTTCGACCCAGTTCAGGCTGTCAAACACCCGAAACACATCGACGCCGGTTTCCGCCGCCTGTTTGACAAAGGCCTGCACCACATTGTCGGGATAGTTGGTATAGCCCACCCCGTTGCTGGCCCGCAAAAGCATCTGCGTCATCACATTGGGCATCTGGGCGCGCAGATCGCGCAGGCGCTGCCATGGGCATTCTTGCAAAAAGCGATAGGCGACATCAAAGGTTGCCCCGCCCCAGCATTCCACCGAAAACAACTGCGGCAGGTTGGCCGCATAGGCCGGCGCCACCTTGATCATGTCGATCGACCGCATCCGGGTGGCCAGCAAGCTTTGGTGGCCGTCGCGCATGGTGGTGTCAGTGATCAGCAGCTTTTTCTGCGCCCGCATCCAATCTGCCACCGCTTGCGGGCCTTTTTGTTCCAGCAGATTGCGCGTGCCCATTGCGGGTTCAAGCATCGGCTTTGGCGCGCGCGGGGTGCGCGCTTCGGCATGTGGCTTTGGCCGACCTGCGGTTTCGGGATGCCCGTTCACCGTGATATCGGCGATATAGGTCAGAATTTTCGTCGCCCGATCCCGCCGCTTTTTGAACTGGAACAGCTCTGGCGTGGTGTCGATGAACTTGGTGGTATAGGTGCTGTCAAGGAAAGTCGGATGCTTTAACAGGTTGATCACAAACTCAATATTCGTCGAGACCCCACGAATGCGGAACTCGCGCAGCGCGCGGTCCATCCGCCGGATCGCGGCCGAAGGCGTTGGCGCAAGGGCTGTGACCTTGACCAACAGACTGTCATAATAGCGCGTGATCACCCCGCCCGCATAGGCGGTGCCGCCGTCCAGACGAATGCCCATGCCGGTGGCCGAGCGGTAAGCGGTCAGCCGGCCATAGTCGGGGATAAAGTTGTTTTGCGGGTCTTCCGTCGTCACGCGGCACTGCAGCGCATGGCCGTTCAGGCGGATGTCTTCTTGCCGCGCCATGCCAGTGGCTTGCTCAAGCGTCTTACCCTCTGCAATCAGGATCTGGGCCTGCACGATGTCGATGCCGGTGACCTGTTCGGTCACCGTATGTTCGACCTGAACGCGCGGGTTTACCTCGATAAAGTAGAATTTCTCATCGTCCATATCCATCAGGAATTCGACGGTGCCGGCGCATTCATAGCCAACATGGGCGCAGATTTTTCGGCCCAGCTCGCAGACTTCCGCACGCTGGGCTTGGGTCAAATAGGGGGCAGGTGCGCGCTCGACCACCTTTTGGTTGCGCCGCTGCACGGTGCAATCGCGCTCGAACAGATGGTAAATCGCGCCGTGTTTGTCGCCCAGGATCTGCACTTCGACATGGCGCGCGCGCAGAATCATCTTTTCCAGATAGCCCTCGCCGTTGCCAAAGGCGGCTTCGGCCTCGCGGCGGCCCTCGCGCACCTTATCCACCAGCTCGGATTCCGACAGAATCGGCCGCATGCCGCGCCCGCCGCCGCCCCAAGAGGCCTTGAGCATAAAGGGATAGCCGACCGCTGCCGCCTGCGCCTTGATCAGATCGAAGTCATCGCCCAAAACATCCGTGGCCGGAATTACCGGAACGCCGGCCTCGATCGCCACCCGCCGCGCCGAGGCTTTGTCGCCAAGCGCGCGCATGGTTTCGGCCTTGGGGCCGATAAAGGTGATGCCTGCCTGCTCGCAAGCCTCTACAAAATCTGGGTTTTCCGACAAAAGCCCATAGCCGGGGTGGATCGCATCTGCCCCCGCGGCCTTGGCGACGCGGATGATTTCGGGGATGCTCAGATAGGCGCCCACGGGGCTTAACCCCTCGCCGATCAGATAGGCCTCATCCGCCTTAAAGCGGTGCAGCGACAGCTTGTCTTCCTCGGCATAGACGGCGACGGTTTTCTTGCCCATCTCATTGGCAGCGCGCATGACGCGGATGGCGATTTCGCCGCGGTTGGCGATCAGGATCTTTTTAAAGTCGGTCATGGGGTGCTCCGTTAGGCGCGGAAGGGGGCTCTCACGCCAAACCATATCCACGCTGCGGTGCAGCGCAAGGGCAGCCAGCGGCTATTTGCAACGGTTTTGCGAAAGCCTTGGTCAGATCGAGGGGTGTTGCCTAAATAATAGGCAGCGCAAAAACAAAACGCGCCCAAAGTATCGGGCGCGTTGCGGTTTTGATCATATTTTACTGCTATTCGCCGCGCGGAACCTGCCGGTTCGATAGCGGCACCTCTTCCAGAAAAAATGCAAAGATCAGCCCAACCGCCGCCAAAGCCGCCGCAATCAGATAGATCGGGTGGATCGCCTGCACCACGGTTTCGGCAAGATTGGCCTGTTGTTCGGGGCTTAGGCGCGCCAAGGTTTGCGGGCCGATGTTGCCGCCTTCGCCCAAGGGCAGACCCTGCGACATCCGCGCAGCAAACAGCGTGCCAAAGGCCGCAACCCCCAGCGAGCCACCGGTCTGGCGCACCATGATGCCCGCCGCCGTAGCCGTGCCCAAACTCTCACGCGGGACAGCATTTTGCACCGCCGTTGTCACCACCGGAAAGATGCAGCCCATGCCCAGCCCGACCAAGGCCAACGCCAGCGTGAAAACCACCATATTGCTGTGCTGCGTCATGAAGGACAGCGACATCATCCCCGCAAAAAGCAGCGCCATTCCCAGCTTTGGCAGCAGCAGATAGCGTCCGGTCTGACCCATGTAACGCCCTGAAAGGGTTGAGGTCAGCACGATCCCCAGCGTCATCGGAACCAACAGCAGGCCCGATTGCGTTGGCGTCGTGGCCTTGGCAATTTGCAAATAGAGCGGCACAAAGGTGATCGCGCCAAACAGCGCAACCCCTGCCACAAAGCCGATCACGCAAGTGACCCAAAACACGTTCAGCTTGAACAGCGACAGCGGCAAAATCGGCTCTTCGGCCCGCGCCTCGATCCAGACAAAGCCCAGCAGCGAGAGGATCGAGAGCGCAATCAGCCCAAAAGCTTCGGGTGAGCCCCAGCCAATGCTGCGCCCGCCCAAACTGCTGACCAGCGTCAGCGCGCCTAGGCCCAAGGTCAGCGCGACCGCACCTGCATAGTCGATCTTATGGCGCACACGATTAGCTTGTGCTTTGAAACTTATGGCAAAAATCCCAACGGCAATCAGCCCCAAGGGGATATTGATGAAAAAGATCCAGTGCCAATTCAAATATTGTACAAAGCCGCCACCGACCAAGGGGCCGACCACCGAAGAGGTGGCAAAGACCGCCGCAAAAACCCCTTGCACCTTGCCACGATCGCGCGGCGCAATCACATCGCCCACCACCGACAGCGCCAGCACAAACAACCCACCGCCGCCCAGCCCTTGCACTGCGCGTGCAAAGATCAAAAAGCTCATGGATCCGGCAATGCCGCAGAGGGCAGAGCCCAGCAAGAACAGCGAGACCGAGACAAAAACCATGGTTCGCCTTCCGTAAAGATCACCCAGTTTGCCATAAAGCGGGGCGACCACGGTCGAGGTCAGCACATAGGCCGTCACCACCCAGCTTAAATGATCCAAACCGCCCAGATCAGCAACAATTGTCGGCAGCGCTGTCGAGACGATGGTCTGATCCAAGGCCGCCAACAACAGCAACATGCCGATGGAGATAATCACCAGTCTGATCGGAGCGGGCGGGGTGGGGGATATATGCGCAGACAAAAATGCCTCCTGTCGCAGGGTTCTCCCATGGCTATGCTGAAGTGATATGCGTGTCAATCTCACATAGCTACACCTGTCATCTAATTGACATAAACATCTAAATTATGTTAAGGCACATTCAAATCGCCCGTGGTCTTTCGCCGCGGCCGCAAGACAGGAGGGCCGCAATGTCAGTCTCTAAGTGGCAAGGCTACAGCGCAGAGGTTTCCAAAAGGTTACAAAGCGGCGGCTATTCGGCAGATTCTGCGGCGGCCTTGCTTGATTTCGATGCCGAGATGTTTCGCCTAATGCGGTCAATCGTGAAGGGTGAGTTGCCGGCGCAACTGATGTCTGAAATGGGTCAAGGCCTTGATCTTGCGCAGTTTCAAGCGCTGACTGCCATCATGCGTTTACAAGGCGGCATTGGGGGGCGTGACCCGCAAGAAGCCACGGTTGGCCTGGTTGCTGCCGAGCTGAACGTCGATCCGTCGCGCGCAAGCCGCATTGTGTCTGATCTGATCGGGGCGGGCCTGCTGCGTCGCGATGTCAGCCAAAGCGACGGTCGCAAATCCATCCTAAACCTGACCCACAGCGCCACCGCCCTGCTTTTGGCCTTTCGGGATCTGAAATGGGCCAAGACGATGCAGGTCTTTGCCAATTGGACAGAAGCGGAAATTTGCAGCTTTTCCCAGCTTTTTCTGCGCTACAACGAAGGCATGCGGGCCGCTTACCCCTCCCGGGATTAGATTTTCGACAAAACACGCGAACATTGCGCGAACATGTCGTTGCCTCTGTGAAATTTCCGGTTAGAATGTGGCTATGGAAGAATGGGATGACTCTTTGGCGCCTGCGCCAAAAATACCGCTGTCGCAGCGTGCGCTTGGTCAGGGCGGCGCGCGGCCCGCGCCCTATCTGGATGATCTAAACCCCGCGCAACGCGAGGCGGTCGAGGCGCTGGACGGTCCGGTTTTGATGCTGGCAGGTGCTGGCACCGGCAAGACCAAGGCGCTGACCTCGCGCATTGTGCATCTGCTGAATATGGGTAAGGCCCGCCCGAATGAGATTTTGTCGGTGACTTTCACCAACAAAGCCGCGCGCGAGATGAAGCTGCGGGTGGGGCGGCTGCTGGGCGATGTGGCCGAGGGCATGGCATGGATGGGCACCTTCCATTCGCTTTCGGTGAAAATCCTGCGCCGCCATGCTGAACTTGTTGGTTTGAAAAGCAATTTCACCATTCTGGACACTGACGATCAGCTGCGGCTTTTGAAACAGCTGATTGCTGCCAACAATATCGATGAAAAACGCTGGCCCGCACGGATGATGGCCAGCATCATCGATTCGTGGAAGAACCGCGCGCTGACGCCTGACCGTGTGCCTTCGGGCGAAGCCGCCGCTTATGACAACCGCGGAACCGAGATTTATGAGCAATATCAAGAGCGTCTGCGCACGCTGAACGCCACCGATTTTGGCGATCTGTTGTTGCATTGCGTGGTGATCTTTCAAAAACACCCCGATGTCTTAGAGCAATATCAGCGCTGGTTCCGCTATATTCTGGTCGACGAATACCAAGACACCAACGTCGCGCAATATCTGTGGCTGCGACTTTTGGCGCAAAGTCACCGCAATATCTGCTGCGTCGGCGATGATGACCAATCCATCTATGGGTGGCGCGGCGCCGAAGTCGGCAATATCTTGCGGTTTGAAAAAGATTTCCCCGGTGCCAAGGTGGTGCGGCTGGAACAAAACTACCGCTCGACGGCGCATATTCTTGCTGCGGCTTCGGGGGTGATTGCCTCGAATGCGGGTCGTTTGGGCAAGACGCTTTGGACGGCGGGCGAGATGGGCGAAAAGCTGCGGCTGATCGGCCATTGGGACGGCGAGGAAGAGGCGCGCTGGATCGGCGAAGAGATCGAGGCCGCGCAACGCGGGCGGCGCAACATCCACGCGGTGTCGTTGAACCAAATCGCGATCCTTGTGCGCGCCTCGCATCAGATGCGCGCCTTTGAAGACCGGTTTTTGACCATCGGTCTGCCCTACCGCGTCATCGGCGGCCCGCGCTTTTACGAGCGGCAAGAAATTCGCGATGCGATGGCCTATTTCCGCCTTGCCGTCAGCCCCGAAGACGATCTGGCGTTTGAACGCGTGGTCAATCTGCCCAAACGCGGGTTGGGCGATAAGGCGCAAGGCGATATTCAACGCGAGGCGCGCGGCCTTGGCCTGCCGCTGCTGGAGGGTGCGCGCAGCTTGCTGGCGCGGGCGGGGATCGGCGGCAAGGGTGCCGGGCAATTGCGCCAATTTGTCGAAGGGGTTGATCGCTGGCATGCGGCCGTGCTTGGGGCCAGCCAAAGCCATATCGAGCTGGCCGAGATCATCTTGGATGAAAGCGGCTACACCACGATGTGGCAAAACGACAAAACCCCCGAGGCTGCGGGGCGGCTTGAAAACCTGAAGGAACTTGTCAAAGCGCTGGAGCAATTTGACAGTCTACAGGGGTTTTTGGAACACGTTAGCCTGATCATGGAAAACGAATCCGAAGAGGCGGTGGAAAAAGTGTCGATCATGACGCTGCACGCCGCTAAGGGGTTGGAATTCCCCGTGGTTTTCCTGCCCGGTTGGGAGGATGGCCTGTTCCCCAGCCAGCGCAGCATGGACGAATCCGGCAAAAAGGGCCTCGAGGAAGAGCGCCGTTTGGCCTATGTCGGCATCACCCGGGCCGAGCAGTTGTGCACGATTTCCTTTGCCTCGAACCGTCGGGTCTATGGGCAATGGCAAAGCCAATTGCCCAGCCGTTTCATTGACGAGCTGCCTGAAGACCATGTTGCTGTGCTGACCCCGCCGGGGCTTTATGGCGGCGGTTACGGTGCGGCGGCTCCAAGCTATGGCTCCTCGCTTGAAGACCGCGTGGGCAAGGCCGATCCCTATAACTCGCCGGGCTGGAAGCGGATGCAAGACCGCGCCACGACCCGCCCGATCGCGCAACCGCGCGAGGCGCGGGCGGTGACGATCGACGCCGCCGCGGTTTCGTCCTTTGTGACGGGGGACCGGGTGTTTCACCAGAAATTCGGCTATGGCGAGATTGTCGGCATCGAAGGCGATAAGCTGCATATCGAATTTGATCATGCCGGTGCCAAGATGATCGTGGCGCGTTGGGTCGTGGCCGCGCATGAGGTGGGCGAGGTGCCGTTTTAGGCCCGCAGCCGCGCAAGGCCTGCCACCAATAGCCCTGCGGCCAGCCCCCAAAACGCAGCGCCGATGCCAAAGGCTGCCACGCCAGAGGCCGTGACCACCAGCGTGACCACGGCAGCAAAGCGTGTAGGCTCTGGCGTAAAGCCCGCAACCAGCGCGCCCATCAGCGGGCCCAGCAAGGCAAGGGCCACCAGCGCCGTCATCAAAGCCGTGGGCAAGGCTGCCAAAATCGGCACGATCACCGGCCCCAGAAGCCCCAACACCAGCCAAACCGCCGCGTAAATCACTCCGGTTTTCCAGCGTTGACTGCGGTCTGGGTGGGTGTCTTCACCCAGACAAATCGCCGCCGTGATCGCGGCCATGCTGACCGGATGCGCGCCAAAAAGCCCTGAAATCACGGAAAGCCCCGCCGTCACCCCCAGCGCTGGTCGCACCGGCGGCGCGTAGCCTGCCGCGCGCAAGACCGCAAATCCGGGCAGGTTTTGCGAGGCCATGGTAACCAGATAGAGCGGCACCCCCAGCCCGAGCAGCACATCCCAGCGAAAGGCGGGGGCGATAAACTCTAGATGCGGCAGCGGCAGGTGCAGGCTTGGCAGATGCGCGGCGCCTGTCACAAAGGCCAAAACCACGCCAAGGCTCAGCGCCGCCAGCACCGCCACCGCCGGATTATAAAGCCGCACCAGCAGGAAAACCGCAGCCATCGGCAGCACCAGCGCGGGCAGGGCCTGCGCCGCCGCCGTGCCTTTCAGGCAAAACGGCAGCAGCACGCCCGCCAACATCGCCGCCGCGACCCCGTCTGGGATTTGGGCGACCAGCCGCCCCAAGGGGCGCAGCGCCCCCGTCAGCGCCACCAACACGCCTGATAGCACAAAGGCGCCCACGGCTTCGGCCATGCTGACCCCCGTGCTGGCCGCAATCAGCGCAGCCCCGGGGGTCGACCACGCCAGCACCACCGGCACCTTTGACTGCGCACTGAGCAGGGCCGAGCCGATGGCTTTGGCCACACAAACCGCAAACACCCAGCTTGCCGTCTGGCCGGGCGTCGCGCCCACCGCTGCGGCTGCCGAAAGCACCAGCGCAATCGTCGAGCCATAGCCAACCAAGGCCGCCACAAGGGCCGCTGAAACCATAGATAAACGCATAAAGCCCCCGACAGTTTTTCCAACTATCGCGGGCGCTTGGGCAATGTTCAAGAGAGGAAGCGGCGGCACCCGCAGGGAGGAGGAGAGCAGGTGCCGCCTGATCGTCGGGCCAGGGAGGAGGTTGGCCGTTCGAAAGACTGGCAGCAGGTTCAGGGAGGAGGTTGAACCGCTGCCTACCATTCGGCCAGGGAGGAGGTTGGCCGAAGTGTTCTATGCGGCGGCCCCCCTCGGGAGGAGGTAAGAGGAGCCGCCTAATCGTCAGGCCAGGGAGGAGGTTGGCCTTTCGAATTCAGGTGGCGGCGATCCAGGGAGGAGGTTGGATCACCGCCAATCCGCCAGGCCCAGGGAGGAGGAGGGGCCTTACGAAGAGAATAAAAAGGCGACGGCGCTAGGGAGGAGGAGCGCGCCGCCGCGCCATGAAACTGGTCTCGGGGAGGAGGATCGAGACCGGTTCAGGGATTACTTGCCGTAGGCCGCCTCACGGGCGATCTCGGAGATCATCGAGCGGGCAATGCCCAGGTCTGCCAATTCGCGCTCATTCAGGCTGCGCAGCTCGGTCAGGGTCTGGGTGTAGACGCGGCGGCGTTGCAGGGCGACACCAAAGCCGGTGAAGGCGCTGCTGATGCGGTCAAACAAAAAGGTCTGCGCCGTGCGTGTCGAATTTACATAAGCCATTTTACATCTCACTCTTCTGATCTAGCGGCTGGGTTGACCGGATGTCTTACCCTCGTCTTCCGCTGTTAGGGGTAACATGGCGTATATGCTGCACCTGCACAATGGGATTAACGGCAATGCTGCCATGCAGCAAATGCATGGCTCTTCATCACAAAAAGTTCATAATTAACATAGATTTCGGGTGAAATTTGAGCATTTGGTCAACAGGGGCTTGTCCTTTGCTGCAAAGCGAACAAGTTTGCCCAAAGCGTGTCTAAAATTGGGGCAAAGGAAAAACCATGTCAGTCACCCGCGAAGATGTCCTCTTGGTTCTCTCTGGGGTTGTGGTGCCCGGTGGCACGCTGGTGTCGCAAGATTTGATCCGCGCGCTGCAAATTGATGGTGGCGCGATTCGATTTGTGATCGAGGCCGCAAACCCTGATGCGGCGCGCGCGCTGGCCCCTGCACAGGCTGCTGCCGAAGCTGCGCTGCGCGGGCTTGCGGGCGTGGTCTCGGTGCAGGTGGTGATGACTGCGCATGGCCCCGCCGCCAAAGCGCCGCCGCCAAATCTTGGCGCGTCGGCAGGGCAGGGCGTCAAGATCGGACAGCATCCTACGCCACATCAAGGCGGCCCCGCGCGGATCAACGGCATTGACCGCATCATCGCGGTGGGCTCGGGCAAAGGCGGGGTCGGCAAATCAACGGTCTCTTCCAACCTTGCGGTGGCGCTGGCCAAGCAAGGCCGCCGCGTTGGGCTTTTGGATGCCGATATCTATGGCCCCAGCCAGCCACGGATGATGGGGGTGTCCAAGCGACCTGCCTCGGCCGATGGCAAGATCATCGAACCGCTGCGCGCGCATGGCGTCACGATGATGTCGATTGGCCTGATGCTGAAGGAAGACGAGGCGGTGATCTGGCGTGGCCCAATGATCATGGGGGCTTTGCAGCAATTGCTGACCCAGGTGGCTTGGGGCGAACTGGATGTGCTGATCATTGATCTGCCGCCGGGCACCGGTGATATTCAACTGACGCTGTGCCAGCGCACGCATCTGACCGGCGCGATTGTGGTCTCGACCCCGCAAGACGTCGCCTTGCTCGATGCCCGCAAAGCGCTGGATATGTTCCAAAAGCTGAAAACGCCGGTGCTGGGGCTGATCGAGAATATGTCGACCTATATCTGCCCCAATTGCGGCCATGAAGAGCATCTTTTCGGCCATGGCGGCGTTGCGGCTGAAGCCAAGCGGCTGGATTTGCCGTTCTTGGGCGAATTGCCCTTGTCGATAGATGTGCGCATCGCAGGCGACAGTGGCACGCCGATTGCGGCAGGCGAAGGCGCGCATGCCGAGGCCTATGCCCGTTTGGCCCACCGCCTGATTGCGGGCGGCATGGCCTGATCTTTAAGGCAGCCTGAAACCAAGGGCCTGCCGTGGCGGCATCGAGCCGCCGCGGCAGGCATTGCCATGGAAGATAACAATGGCGCGTGCTTTTGGGATAGGTCGGCGAAATCCGATGAGACCGAATCACTCCTTTGGGAAATCATGGGAAATATGGCTTTTTCTGCCGCATGCGGCTGGTTTTTGCCTATTTTTGTTGGGTAAACCGCATGTGGTGCGCTCTTATTTCCTGAAATCAGAAAAAAATTGGGACAGCATGGGCTTGCAGCTTGGCGGTGAGGTTTATCTACATGTAGTGGTAATGTCGTCGTGTTCACCTAGGTTTATCCGGATTCTGAGGGTATTGCCCACCAGATAGTGTTTTCAGTCCTGCTTTGTCACAATATCTGGCGGGTTGATCCCAAAAATTTCCATTGCTTCCCATGAAATCCCATGTCATTCCTTTTCTCACGGAAGACGAGACGGTCAAAAAACGACGCAGGGGCAGCGATAGACCCCGAACAAGGCGCAAAAAGACAGGCTCATACAGGCAACCGCTTTCGCCTTCCCTCAGATCCGGCGCGCAAGCGAGCAGACATCTCCCCCAGGTGGTTTGCGCAGCAGGACGCCCAGCGATGGGACAGACGGCGGATCGAGCAGTGGCAGCAGCTCGATCCGCCATTTCTATTTTAGGACGAGGGTGATCCTCGCAAAGGAGCCGGAAGGCCGATGGTGAGTGAGGCGTTCAGAGGTGAGTTCTACCAAAAGGTAGACAGCAAGGCGCGGGTTTCGATCCCGGCTGCCTTCCGCCGCATTCTGGAAGTCGAAGACCCCGCCACCGAAGACAATGCCCGCCCGCGCGTCTATATGGTTTATGGCGGCAAATCCCGGAATTTTGTTGAATGCTATTCGCGCGCAGGGGCCGATGCTTTGGCCGCCAAGATCGAAGCGATGGAGCTTGGCTCGCCCGCGCGTGACCGCGCTGAACGCGATCTGATTTCGCGTTCGGTGATGATCGAGGTGGAACCTGATGGCCGCATCGTTTTGCCGGCCAAGGTGCGCGCCAAGATGGGCTTTGCGCCTGAAGACAGTGGCGGCGAGGCGGCGTTTGCGGGCTTTACCAATCGGTTCAAGCTCTATCGCCGCGAAGTCTATGACGCCGAAAACGATGCTGAAGATGACGATGATGTAGATCCGCTGACCCTTGTGGGTCGTGCGATGAGGGCAGGGTAAGATGGCACAGACAAGCGATCAGACCATCGGTCGCGCGCCACATATTCCTGTGTTGTTGCGGCCTTTGTTGGCGGCTGTGGCCCCGGTGCGGGGCCTTTGGCTTGATGGCACCTTTGGCGCGGGCGGCTATACGCGCGGGCTGCTTGCGGCGGGGGCTGACTGCGTCATTGGCGTAGACCGCGATCCTTTGGCCTTGGAATTGGCGGCCCCTTGGGCGGGAGAATACGGTGATCGGCTGCGGCTGGTGGCGGGCAATTTCTCGGATATGGACCGCCACGCGGGGGCCGAGCTGGACGGTGTTGTGCTGGATCTGGGCGTGTCGTCGATGCAGATTGATCTGGCCGAGCGCGGCTTTTCCTTTCAAAAAGACGGCCCGCTTGACATGCGGATGAGCCAATCTGGCCCTTCGGCTGCGGATCTGGTCAATACCGCCTCTGAAGAAACGCTGGCAAATATCCTTTACCATTTCGGCGAAGAGCGCGCCTCGCGCCGCATCGCCCATGCGATTGTCGAGGCCCGCACCGCCAATCCGATCACCACCACGCTGCGGCTGGCCGAGATCGTCTCGAAATGCCTGCCGCGTCCAAAGCCCGGGCAAAGCCATCCTGCGACCCGCAGCTTTCAGGCGCTGCGCATCGCGGTGAATGAGGAATTCGCCCAGCTTGTGCAGGGGCTTGCCGCGGCAGAGCGGGCGTTGAAGCCCGGCGGTCTGCTGGCGGTTGTGACCTTTCATTCGCTGGAAGATCGCGTCGTCAAACGCTTTTTCCAGCAGGCGGCGGGCGAAGAGCCCAATGCCAACCGCTATGCGCCGGTGAAAACCGAAACCACGGCGCGTTTTACGCTGGTGACGCGCAAGGCTGTTGGCCCTGACGATGAAGAGCTGGCCGAAAACCCGCGTGCGCGTTCCGCCAAATTACGGGTGGCGCGGCGCACGGCTGCCCCTGCCGTTGATGTCGATGCCGCCAGCCTGAACGCCCCTGATCTGCCGCAATCCTCTGGCCGGAAAGGACGTCGCTGACCGATGCGCCCGCTGCTTTATGCTTTGTCATTCCTTGCTGTGATGGCCTTGGGGTTCTGGGCCTACCGCGAAAACTATACCACCCAAGATGCCTTGGGCGAGGTGTCGCAGCTGCAAAATGAAATCGCTGATCTGCGCGACAGCCTGACGGTGCAGCGCGCCGAATGGGCCTATCTGAACCGCCCCGACCGGCTGCGCGATCTGGCGACGATCAATTTTGACCGGCTGGGCTTGCTGCCGATGGCGCCCGAGCAATTCGGCAGCGCCGCACAAATCGCCTTTCCTCCGCCGCCACTCAGCCCAAGTCTTGATATCACCGGCGCGCAATCGGTGGCTGGGGTGCTGAACGCCGATCCAGAAGAGGCCTCGACGCCATGACCCGCATTCCGCTGCGCCCGCTTGCCCGCATTCTTGACGCCCGCACCAAGGGTGAAAATCCTGATGCCATCGAACGCGAAAACCTGCGGCTGCGCCACGAACAGATGCGCGACAAATCCCGGGGTCGTGCGCAGCTGCGTCTGGTGGTCTTGGCGCTGTGCTTTTTCTCGGCTTACGGGCTGATCGGGGCGCGGATGGCGATGCTGGCGGGCACCCAGCCGGTCGAGCCGCGCTCGGCCTCGACGCGCAATGACATCGAGGCTTCGCGCGCCGATATTCTGGACCGCAACGGTCGTGTGCTGGCGACCAATATGCTGACCCATGCGCTTTATGTGCAGACCCGCGATCTGGTCGACCCCGCCCATGCAGCGCAAGAGCTGGCGCGGATTTTCCCTGATCTGGATGCCAAGACCCTGCTGCGCCGCTTTACCGATGGGCGTAGCTTTTTGTGGGTGCGCCGCGTGCTGTCGCCCGAGCAGATGCAGCAAGTGCATGAGATCGGAGATCCGGGCCTGTTGTTTGGCCCGCGCGAGATGCGGCTTTACCCCAATGGCACGCTGGCGGCCCATGTCTTGGGCGGCACCAGCTTTGGCGCCGAGGGCGTTGCTTCGGCAGAAGTCATCGGCACTGCCGGGATCGAGCGTTTTGAAGACAGCCGTCTGCGCGATCCGGCCCAAGCCAATACGCCGCTTGTTACCTCGTTGGATCTGACCGTTCAGACCACGGTCGAAGAGGTGCTGCAAACAGGCATGACCATGATGAACGCCAAGGGCGGTGCGGCGATCTTGATGGATGTGAACACCGGCGAAGTTGTCAGCCTTGCCGCCTTGCCAACCTTTGACCCCAATGACCGCCCCGCCAATCCGGTTTCGGGCGATCCTAGCGACAGCCCGTTGTTCAATCGCGCGGTGCAGGGGATTTACGAGCTGGGCTCGACCTTTAAAATCTTTGCTGTTGCACAGGCGATGGAGCTTGGCCTTGTTACCCCAGACACGCTGGTCGATGCCAATGCGCCAATGCGCTGGGGCAAGTTTAAGATCAACGAGTTTGAAGGCCATAACTATGGCCCGCTGCTATCGGTTGCCGATGTCATCGCCAAATCTTCGAACGTTGGCACCGCCCATATCGCGCTGATGATCGGCGGCGAGCGGCAGCAGACCTTTTTGCGCAGCCTTGGTTTGTTTGATGCATCGCCCGTCGAGCTGGCCGAGGCGCGCGGCGCCAAGCCGCTATTGCCCAAGCGCTGGGCCGATATTGTCACCATCACCGCCTCTTATGGTCACGGCGTTGGCGGCAGCCCGATGAACCTTGCCGCAGCCTATGCCACCATCGCCAATGGCGGCATCAAGGTCACACCAACGCTGCTGAAACGCACCAGCCCGATGCAGGGCGAGCGGATTATCAGCGAAGAAACCTCGAAACTTTCCGTTGGCATGATGCGCCGCGTGGTCACTGAAGGCACCGCCAGCATGGGCGAGGTGCCGGGTTATTTCGTGGCTGGCAAAACCGGCACCGCCGAAAAGCCAAAGCAGGGCGGGGGCTATGATCGCGACCGTGTGGTCAATACCTTTGCCTGCGTGTTTCCGGCCAATGATCCGAAATATGTGCTGATCGTCACGCTGGACGAGCCGACCGAGAACACCGGCCCCAAACCCCGCCGCACCGCGGGTTGGACTGCCGTTCCCGTGGCCGCCGAAGTGATCCGCCGCACCGCCCCGCTTTTGGGACTGCGGCCGCAGGTTGAAGTTCTTGCGCCCGATGAGGTAACAGCCGTCAAGCCCTAACCCCGATTAAAGGTGCAGATCATGGCAGACCGGCCAAAGACCCTTTCCGACCTTGGCCTTACCGCCCGCGCGGGCCGCGATCCACAGCTGCTTGGGCTGACGCTGGACAGCCGTGCTGTGCGGCCGGGATTTTTGTTTGCCGCCATGCCTGGCAGCCATGTGCATGGTGCAGCCTATATCGCCAAAGCGCTGGAACTGGGGGCTGTGGCTATTTTGACCGATGCCACAGGGGCGGCTTTGGCAGCCGAGGCGCTGGCAGGCGCGCCGGCGGCTTTGGTGGTTGCCGCTGACCCGCGCGAGGCTTTGGCACGCGCAGCCGCGCTGTGGTTTGGCGCGCAGCCTGCGACGATGGTTGCGGTGACGGGCACCAATGGCAAAACCTCTGTCGCGACCTTTGCGCGGCAAATCTGGATGGCGCTGGGAAAGCCTGCAATCAACATCGGCACCACCGGGGTGGAAGGCGCCTGGAGCGCGCCCTCGTCGCATACCACGCCCGACCCGATCACCCTGCACCAGATGCTGGCGCTTGCCGCCGCCGATGGCGTGACCCATGCCGCGATGGAGGCCTCGTCGCACGGGCTGGACCAGCGCCGTCTTGACGGGGTGCGCCTGCGCGCGGCGGGGTTCACCAACTTTACCCAAGACCATCTGGATTATCACCACACCTTTGACGCCTATTTCGCCGCCAAAGCTGCGCTTTTTGATCGGGTTTTGCCTGAAGATGGCACCGCCGTGATCAATATGAACGATCCGCGCGGCATCGATATCGCCAATATCGCGGTGGCACGCGGGCAAAGCCTGATCTCGGTTGGTCATGGCGAGGGCTGCGATCTGCGCATTCTTGGCCAACGCTTTGACGCCAAGGGTCAAGACCTGCGACTTGACTGGAAGGGCACGCCCTATCAGGTGCATCTGAACCTTGTTGGCGGATTTCAGGCGGAAAACGTGGCGCTTGCGGCCGCCTTGGTGATTGCCGCAGGCAGCCCCGCGCGCGATGTGTTTCATGTGCTGCCACAGCTGACCGGCGTGCGCGGCCGGATGCAGCTTGCGGGCACGCGCAAGAATGGCGCGAGTGTTTATGTCGATTACGCCCATACCCCCGACGCCATCGCCACTGCTTTGCGCGCGCTGCGCCCGCATGTGATGGGGCGGCTGATCGTGGTGTTCGGGGCTGGTGGCGACCGCGATGCCAGCAAGCGCCCGCTGATGGGCCAAGCCGCGCGCGACAATGCCGATATCCTGTTTGTCACCGATGATAACCCGCGCTCGGAAGAGCCTGCGCTGATCCGTGCCGCGATCCTTACCGCTTGCCCCGATGCCAATGAGGTTGGTGATCGCGCCGAAGCCATCCTTTTGGGCGTCGATGCGCTGCAAGCAGGCGACGCTTTGCTGATTGCGGGCAAGGGGCACGAGACCGGGCAAACCATTGACGGCAATATCTATCCCTTTGACGATTTGGAACAGGCCAGCATTGCCGTGGCCGCTTTGGATGATCTGCTATGACGCTTTGGACCTCTGCCGATGCTGTAACGGCCACCGCTGGCCGCACCACCGCCGATTGGACGGCGCTTGGCGTGTCGATCGACACCCGCACGCTGCAAAAGGGCGATCTTTTTGTGGCGTTGAAAGACATCCGCGATGGCCATGACTTTGTGGCGCTTGCCTTGGAAAAAGGGGCTGCCGCAGCGCTGGTCAGCCATATCCCCGCAGGCCTGCCCGCCGATGCACCGCTTTTGGTGGTGCCGGATGTGCTGGCGGCACTTGAACAGCTGGGCCGCTTTGCCCGTGCGCGCAGCCGTGCGCGGGTGGTTGGGGTGACCGGATCGGTTGGCAAAACCTCGACCAAGGAAATGCTGCGGATGATCTTGGGCGGGCAGGGCGTCACCCATGCCGCTGAGGCGAGCTATAACAACCACTGGGGCGTGCCGCTGACCCTTGCGCGCCTGCCTGCCGCGGCCGATTTCGCGGTGATCGAGATTGGCATGAACCACCCCGGCGAGATTGCCCCCTTGGCCCGCATGGCAGCGCCCGATGTGGTGCTGATCACGACCGTGGCCGCCGCGCATATGGAAGCCTTTGCCTCGCTTGAAGGCATCGCTGCCGAAAAAGCCGCGATCCTTGACGGCTTGCGCCCAGGCGGCACCGCGATCTTGCCTGCTGATCTGACTGTCAGCCCGATTTTGCTGGCCAAAGCTGCCGAAGTCGGCGCCAAGACCCTGACCTTTGGCGCAACACAGGCCGATTATCAGCTGACCTCGGTGCAGATCGGCGAGACGGCGACCATCGTCAAAGCCACGCGCCACGGGGTTGGCTTTCTGTACAAGGTGCTTTCGCCCGGCCGTCATTTCGCCGCCAATGGTCTGGCCGCCTTGGCGGTTGCCGATGCGCTGGGGCTTGATGCGGTGATAGCGGCCACAGACCTTGGCCGCTGGCAGCCCCCCGCAGGCCGTGGCACGCGTGAAAAGATCCTGCTCGATACGCTGGATGAAACCAGCTTTGATCTGATCGACGATGCCTTTAACGCCAATCCTGCCTCGCTTGCCGCCGCTTTGGATGTTCTGATCGCCGCCAAGCCGCAAGACGGTGTTGGCCGTGTCGGGCGAGGCCGCCGCATCGCTGTCTTGGGCGATATGCTGGAACTGGGGACAACCGAGATCGACCTGCACAAGGCCGTGGCCAGCCATCCGCAGCTGGCCAAGATCGACATCATCCATTGCGTTGGCCCCCGCATGAAGCATCTGTGGGACATGTTGCCAAAAACGCAACGCGGCCAGTGGCACGAGGCGGCTCCGGCTTTGGCAGCCCATGCCCGCACGCTGATTGACGCCGGAGACATCGTTTTGGTCAAAAGCTCCAAAGGCATAAAAACCAGCCTCGTCGTTGACGCCCTGCGCAAATTGGGGCAGAGCCTCGCCGCAGCGTCTGGCGACGCAAACAAGGATCAGGCGTAATGTTCTACTGGCTTACAGAATTCTCGGACGGCGGTGATATCTTTAACCTGTTCCGCTATATCACCTTTCGCGCTGGCATGGCCTTTGTCACCGCGCTGATCTTTGGCTTTATCTTTGGGCGCCCGCTGATTGACCTGTTGCGCCGCAAGCAGGGCAAGGGCCAGCCCATTCGCGATGACGGCCCGCAAAGCCATTTCGTTAAGGCAGGCACGCCAACGATGGGCGGTCTGTTGATCCTTTCGGCGCTGATGTTTTCCACCCTGCTTTGGGCGCGGCTGGACAATGCCTATGTTTGGATCGTGGTTCTGGTGACGCTGGCCTTTGGACTGATCGGCTTTGCCGATGATTTCGCCAAGGTCAGCAAGCAAAACACCAAGGGCGTCTCGGGCAAGACCCGCATGTTGGCGGGGCTGCTGATTGCAGCGCTTGCAAGCTATGCTGCGGCCTCGTTCCATCCGCCCGCGCTGACCAACCAGCTGGCGGTGCCGCTGTTCAAAAACGTGCTGATCAACCTGTCGTATTTCTTTGTGCCCTTTGGCATGATTGTGATCGTGGGGGCTGCCAATGCGGTAAACCTGACCGACGGGCTTGACGGGCTGGCCATCATGCCGGTGATGATCGCGGCTGGCACCCTGGGTGTGATCGCCTATATCGTTGGCAACTTTAACTTTTCCGAATATCTTGGCGTGCATTTTGTGCCGGGCACGGGCGAGCTGTTGATCTTTACCTCGGCGCTGTTTGGCGCGGGCTTGGGGTTCTTGTGGTATAACGCCCCGCCGGCTGCGGTGTTCATGGGCGACACCGGCAGCCTTGCCCTTGGCGGCGCGCTGGGCGCAATTGCGGTCTGCACCAAGCACGAGATCGTTCTGGCCATTGTCGGCGGTCTGTTCGTGGTCGAGGCGTTAAGCGTGATCATCCAAGTGCTTTACTTCAAACGCACCGGCAAACGTGTCTTCCTGATGGCCCCGATCCACCACCATTTCGAGAAGAAAGGCTGGGCCGAACCGCAAATCGTCATCCGCTTTTGGATCATCAGCCTGATCCTTGCCATGATCGGCCTTGCGACGCTGAAGGTGCGCTAAAGCCGCCGCACCCTAGCCTGCGGCCCATTGCGGCTTGGGGTGGGTTCGGTGCATTCTGCCACTGATCCCTTTGAAAGGCGCTTCGATGATTCCCGTCACTGGCTATGCTGGCCGCAAAGTTGCTGTTCTTGGCCTTGGCCGCTCTGGTCTGGCGACCGCGCGGGCGCTTGTGGCGGGGGGCGCCGAGGCGCTGGTCTGGGACGATAGCCCCGAGGCGCGGGCGCGGGCCGAGGCCGAGGGCTTTGTCTGCCATGATCTTTCCCGTGCCGGGGCCTTTGCCGAGGTGGCGCTTTTGGTCACCTCGCCCGGCATTGCGCATCTTTACCCCGCGCCGCACAAGCTGATTGCCCGCGCGCTTGACGCCGGCGTGCCGGTCGACAATGACATCGGCCTGTTTTTCCGCAGCTTTGCCACCAGCGCTTGGGATGATTTTGAAACCACGCCGCGGGTGATTTGCGTCACAGGGTCGAACGGTAAATCCACCACCACGGCGCTGATCCACCATATTCTAAGCGAAGACGGGCGGCCTTGCCAGATGGCGGGCAATATTGGGCGCGGCGTGCTGGATATGGACCCGGCCGAAGACGGCGAGGTGGTGGTGCTAGAGCTTTCCTCGTATCAAACCGAGCTTGCGCGCGCGCTGACGCCTGACATCGCGGTGTTTACCAACCTTTCGCCCGACCATCTGGACCGGCACAACGGCATGGGCGGCTATTTCGCGGCCAAGCGGCGCCTGTTTGCCGAAGGTGGCCCCGACCGCGCCGTGGTGGGGGTGGACGAGGCCGAGGGGCGGTTCTTGGCCAACCAATTGGCGGAAGGCCCGCAGGATGATCGGGTGATCCGCATCTCGTCGGGCAGCAAGTTGGAAGAATTTGGCTGGTCGGTGTTTGCGCGCAAAGGCTTTCTTTCCGAATGGCGGCGCGGCAAGCAAGTGGCCTCGATTGATCTGCGTGCGATTGCGGGCCTACCGGGCGCGCATAACCACCAGAACGCCTGCGCGGCCTATGCCGCCTGCCGCAGTCTTGGGCTGGGGCCGAAACAGATCGAAGCCGCATTGCACAGCTTTGCAGGCTTACCGCACCGCAGCCAACTGGTGGGCGAGCGGGCAGGGGTGCGCTTTGTCAACGACAGCAAAGCCACCAATGTCGACAGTGCCGCCAAGGCGCTGCAAGCCTTTCCCGCCATTCGCTGGATCGCGGGCGGCATGGGCAAAGAGGGCGGGATTGCGGCGCTGCTGCCCTTTGTGGGCTCGGTGAAAAAGGCCTATCTGATTGGCCATTCGGCACGGGATTTCGCGCTAGAGCTGGGGGATCTGCCGCATGAGATCTGCGAGACCATGCAGCGCGCCGTCGCACGCGCCGCCGAAGAGGCCGAGGCGGGCGAGGTGGTGCTGCTGGCCCCGGCTGCCGCCTCATTTGACCAATACCCGAACTTTGAAAAACGCGGCGAGGATTTTGCCGCACAGGTGCAGGCGCTGCCCGCCTAAGCCCGTGCGGGGCGGCAGGGCGGGGCGCAGCTTTGGCATAAAACCGCCTAGATCTTGCGGTTGGGCGCTGCCTTTTCTCTAGCCTTTGGCGGGTTTCTTAGCTACTCTTTCCTACAGATCCGAAGCAAATCGGGCATATCGGCAGCAACTCGGCAAAATACAGGCGGATTTCCAATGACAGAGATGGTCTATGGCTCGATGCCATCGCGCACATCTGAACCCGTGCTTCCACGCTGGTGGCGCACGATTGACAGATGGTCGCTGACGGCTGTGCTGATGCTGTTTGGCATTGGGCTGTTGCTGGGGCTTGCGGCCTCGGTGCCTCTGGCCGAACGCAACGGTTTGCCCTCGTTCTACTATGTGCAGCGGCAGGCGTTTTTTGGCGGCTTTGCGCTGCTGGCGATTGTTGGCGTGTCGATGATGACGCCTGATATGGTGCGGCGCTTGGCGGTGGTGGGCTTTGGCCTTTCGTTTCTGGCACTGATTTCCTTGCCAGTTTTGGGCACGGATTTTGGCAAAGGCGCTGTGCGCTGGTTCAGCTTTGGCTTTGTCTCGGTGCAGCCGTCGGAGTTTCTAAAGCCTGGCTTCATGGTGGTGATCGCCTGGCTTATGGCCTCGTCGCAAGACCTGAACGGCCCGCCGGGCAAGCTGATGTCTTTTGGTCTTGTCGTCACCGTGGTGCTGTTCTTGGCGTTTCAGCCCGACTTTGGTCAAGCCATGCTGGTGCTGTTTGGCTGGGGTGTGATCTATTTTGTCTCGGGCGCACCGATGTTTTTGATCATCGCGGTGCTGGGCCTGACCAGTGTTGGAGGGGTGACCGCCTATAACACCTCGGAACACTTTGCCCGCCGAATTGATGGGTTTTTGTCCTCCGACGTCGATCCGCGCAGCCAGATGGGCTATGCCACCAGCGCCATTCAAGAGGGCGGTTTCTTTGGCGTCGGCGTTGGCGAAGGTCAGGTGAAATGGACCCTGCCGGACGCCCATACCGATTTCATCATTGCGGTTGCGGCCGAAGAATATGGGCTGGTTCTGGTGCTGGCAATCATTGCGCTTTACACCACTGTTGTGGTGCGCAGCCTGTTCCGGCTGACGCGCGAACGTGATCCCTTTATCCGTCTGGCGGGCACCGGGCTTGCTTGTGTCTTTGGCGTGCAGGCGATGATCAATATGGGGGTTGCTGTGCGGTTGCTGCCGGCCAAGGGCATGACGCTGCCTTTCGTGTCTTATGGCGGCTCGTCGGTTATCGCGGCGGGGATCACCGTTGGCATGTTGCTAGCGCTGACCCGTGCGCGGCCGCAGGGGCAAATGTCGGACATTTTCCGCAGGGGGCGCTGATGCCTTTGCTGTTGATCGCGGCAGGCGGCACGGGCGGACATATGTTTCCAGCCCAAGCCCTGGCCGAAGAAATGCTGGCGCGGGGATGGCGGGTGAAGCTTTCGACCGACACGCGCGGCGCGCGCTATGCCGGCGGCTTTCCAGATCAGGTGCAGATCGTGACGCTGTCGTCGGCCACCTTTGCGCGCGGCGGTTTGGTGGCGAAACTGGCTGTGCCGTTTCGCATCGCAGGCGGCGTTCTGGCCGCACTTTGGTCCAGCCTGCGCGACCGCCCCGATGTGGTGGTGGGCTTTGGCGGCTATCCGTCTATTCCGGCGCTGACGGCGGCTTGGATTTTGCGCAGGCCGCGGATGATCCACGAACAAAACGGCGTTTTGGGCAAGGTGAACCAGATCTTTGCGCCGCGGGTTGACCGTGTGGCCTGTGGCACTTGGCCCACGGATTTGCCCGCAGGCGTGCAGGGCGAGCATACCGGCAACCCCGTGCGTGCGGCTGTGCTTGACCGTTCGGGCGCGGGCTATATCGCGCCGGGCGATTACCCGATGGAGCTGTTGGTGATCGGCGGCAGCCAAGGTGCGCGGATTTTGTCCGATGTGGTGCCCGCCGCGATTGCAGCCCTGCCAGAGCCTATTCGGCGGCATCTGCGCGTGGCCCAGCAAGCCCGCGCCGAGGATATCGACCGCGTCATTGCCGCCTACGCCGAGGTCGGCATTCCGGCCGAGGTTGCGCCATTCTTCGCCGATATTCCGCGCCGTTTGACCGAAGCGCAGCTTGTGATCTCGCGGGCGGGGGCCTCTTCTGTGGCCGATATTTCGGTGATCGGCCGCCCTGCGATCCTGATCCCTTTTGCGGCGGCGACGGGCGATCATCAAACCGCCAACGCGCGTGGGCTGGTCGAGGCGGCGGCAGCCTGCCTGATCCCCGAAAACCAGCTTGACGCCGCCAGCCTCAGCGCGCAAATCGCCCTGATATTGGGCAACCCCGAAGCCGCCAGCCAAATGGCGCGCAATGCTTTCGGGCAGGCCCGCGCTGATGCCACGCAACGCCTTGCGGCCTTGGTGGAAACCGTAGCAACAAGGACGTAACCGCGATGAATGCGACAAAACTGCCAATGGAACTGGGCCCGATCCACTTTGTCGGCATCGGCGGCATTGGTATGTCGGGCATCGCCGAAGTGCTGATGACCCAAGGCTTCCGCGTGCAAGGCTCGGACGCCAAGGCCAGCAAGATCACTGACCGGCTTGCAAGCCTTGGCGCCACTGTTTTCGAAGGCCAAGCCGCGTCCAATATCGGCGAGGCCTCGGTTGTGGTGGTCTCGACCGCGATCAAAAAGGGCAACCCCGAGCTGGAAGAGGCGCGCCGGCGTGGTCTGCCCGTGGTGCGCCGCGCCGAGATGCTGGCCGAGCTGATGCGCCTGCGCTCGAACATCGCGATTGCGGGCACACATGGCAAAACCACCACCACGACGATGGTTGCAACCTTGCTGGACAAAGGCGGCTTTGACCCGACCGTGATCAACGGCGGCGTGATCCATGCTTATGGGTCGAACGCGCGGGCGGGAGCGGGCGAATGGATGGTGGTCGAGGCCGACGAATCCGACGGCTCGTTCAACCGCCTGCCTGCCACCATCGCCATTGTCACCAATATCGACCCCGAGCATATGGAACATTGGGGCAGCTTTGATGCGCTGCGCAAAGGCTTTCTGGATTTCGTCTCGAATATCCCGTTCTACGGTCTTGCGGTCTGCTGCACCGACCACCCCGAGGTGCAAAGCTTGGTTGGCAAGATCACCGATCGGCGCATCGTCACCTTTGGCTTTAACGCCCAAGCCGATGTGCGCGCCATCAACCTGCGCTTTGAAAACGGCATCGGCTATTTCGATGTGGCGTTGCAAGGCGAAGGGCAGGGTGTTGTGATCGAGGGTTGCACCTTGCCAATGCCGGGCGATCATAACGTCTCGAACGCGCTGTCGGCGATTGCTGTGGCGCGCCATCTGGGCATGAAGAAAGACGAAATCCGCGAGGCTTTGGCCGGGTTTGCCGGCGTGAACCGCCGCTTTACCCGTGTGGGCGAGGTCAACGGCGTCACCATCATCGACGATTACGGCCACCATCCGGTGGAAATCGCCGCGGTGCTGAAAGCCGCGCGCCAAGCCACCAAGGGCCGCGTGATTGCCGTGCATCAACCGCACCGCTATTCGCGGCTGCATTCCTTGTTCGAGGATTTCTGCACCTGCTTTAATGAGGCTGACGTTGTGGCGATTGCCGATGTCTATGCGGCGGGTGAAGACCCGATTGCGGGGGCCTCGCGCGATGATCTGATCGCAGGGCTGATCGCGCATGGCCACCGCCACGCGCGCGGCATCTCGGACGAGGCGGATCTGGCGCGGCTGGTCAAAGAACAGGCACAACCCGGCGATATGGTGGTTTGCCTTGGCGCGGGCACGATCTCGGCTTGGGCCAATGGCTTGCCGGCACGGCTGAGCGCACACTAGGCGGCAAAGGCCGCGCGTGACTTTGGCGGATTTATGAAAGGGCGCACAGCCATGTCTTCAATGCCCGCCGTGCGCGGCACCCTGACCGCAAACCGCCCGCTGGCCGATCTGACGTGGCTGCGCGTCGGCGGGCCAGCCGATTATCTGTTTCAACCGGCGGATGAAGCAGACCTGTGCGATTTCCTGCGCGCCCTGCCTGATAATGTGGCGGTGTTTCCTATCGGCGTTGGATCAAACCTGATCGTGCGCGATGGCGGGCTGCGGGCGGTGGTGATCCGGCTGGGGCGCGGCTTTAACGCGATTGCTTGCAAAGACGGCGTGGTCACTGCGGGGGCTGCGGCGCTTGATGCCCATGTCGCACGTCGTGCGGCCGAGGCGGGGCTGGATCTGACGTTTTTGCGCACCATTCCGGGCAGCATCGGCGGCGCTGTGCGGATGAACGCGGGCTGTTATGGCAGCTATGTCGCCGATCATCTGATCGCGGTGCGATGCGCGACACGCGCGGGAGAGATTGTCGAGATCGCGGCGAAAGACCTTGATCTGCGCTATCGTCAATCCAGCCTGCCCGAAGGCTGGGTGCTGCTGAGTGCCCGATTTCACGCAAACCCCGCTGACCCCGAAGCGCTGGATGCTCGCATGTTGGACCAGATCGCCAAACGCGACGCAAGCCAACCCACCAAAGACCGCTCGGCGGGCTCGACCTTTCGCAATCCGGTCGGCCATTCCAGCACGGGGCGCGCCGATGACAGCCAGACGCTGAAGGCATGGAAGGTCATAGATGAGGCCGGTCTGCGCGGCGCAACCTTGGGTGGTGCGCAGATGTCGCCGATGCATTCGAACTTTCTGATCAATATAGGGGGGGCGACGGCGGCAGATTTGGAAGATTTAGGCGAAAACGTGCGAAAAAAGGTTTTCCAAAACAGCGGGATCACGCTAGAGTGGGAAATAATGCGGGTCGGCGAACGGCCCTGACGAATATAACAAATATCACAGGCCATCAAAGGCTTGGATGAGGCAGTAAAATGGCGGATGGCTCTAACAGAGCAGCCTCCACAGTAGCAGTTTTGATGGGCGGTTTTTCTTCCGAGCGGGAGGTTTCTCTGTCCACTGGGCGCGCATGCGCCGCCGCTCTGCGGGAGGCCGGATATCAGGTGGTCGAGGTCGATTGCGACCGCGATCTTTCTGCACGTTTGATTGCCCTGAATCCCGACGTTTGCTTTAATGCGCTGCATGGCCCTTGGGGCGAAGATGGCGCGGTGCAAGGCCTGCTGGAATGGCTGCGCCTGCCCTATACCCATTCCGGCATTCTGGCGTCAGCGCTGGCGATGGATAAGATTAAGACCAAAGAGGTCTATGTCGCCAATGGCTTGCCCGTGGTGCAATCGGTTCTGGCCAGCCGCGATGCGGTCTCGGCAGGCCATGTCTTGCCGCCGCCCTATGTCGTCAAACCCTATAACGAGGGCTCCTCTGTCGGGGTTTATATCGTGCAGGCGGGCAGCAATGCGCCGCGCCTTGCCGATACCATGCCCGAAACCGTGATGGTCGAGGCCTATGCGCCGGGGCGCGAGATGACGGTCACGGTGATGGGGGATCGCGCGCTTTGTGTCACCGATATCCTGACCGATGGTTGGTATGATTTTGACGCGAAATACAAGGTTGGCGGATCGCGCCATGTGCTGCCTGCGCAGATCCCTGCCCAGATCGAGGCCGCCTGTCTGGACTATGCCCTGCGCGCGCATCAGGCTTTGGGCTGCCGTGGCATCAGCCGCACCGATTTCCGCTGGGACGAGGCGCGCGGGCTGGATGGTTTGATCCTGCTGGAAACCAACACCCAGCCCGGCATGACCGCAACCTCGCTTGCGCCTGAGCAGGCGGCGCATTGCGGCATCAGCTTTGCCGAGTTCTGCGCCTGGATCGTGGAGGATGCCTCATGCAACCGCTAGGCCGCCGCGCTGATCCTGCCTATCTGCGCCGCGATCCGGCCCCTTCGCGCTGGCAGTACCGCATGCAGCGCTTGTGGCTGACGCCGGTGTTTCGCGGCCTGTTCCGCTTTGGCGGGCCGGTGGTGGTGATTGGGTTGCTGGGCTTGGCTATCTTTGCCAGTGATGCCCGCCGCAGCGCGATTTTGCAAAGCTTTGCCAATTTGCAGCAGCAGTTTCAGCAGCGCCCCGAGTTTCGGGTGTCTTTGATGTCGGTCGAGGGCGCCTCGCGCGATTTGTCGGATGCGGTGCGCGCGAAACTTGCGCTGCGCCTGCCGATGTCGTCGTTTGATCTGGATCTGGCCGCCTTGCGCGCCAAGATCGAGGCGCTGGACGCCGTGGCTTCGGCCGAATTGCGGGTGCGCTCGGGAGGTGTTTTGCTGGTGCTGTTGACCGAACGCGAGCCGGTGATGGTCTGGCGTAAGGACACGGGGCTGGAGTTGTTGGACAAGACCGGCCACCGCGTGGCCAGCCTGATTGCGCGCGCCGATCGCGCCGATTTGCCACTGGTTGCAGGCGAGGGGGCAGACCGCGCTCTTGGCGAAGCGATGCAGGTCTTTGACGCTGCCGCGCCGATAGCGTCCCGTCTGCGCGGCTTGGTGCGGGTCGGGGATCGGCGCTGGAATCTGGTGCTGGACCGCAATCAGACCATCCGGCTGCCGCAAAGCAATCCAATTGCGGCCCTTGAACGACTTTTGGCGCTAGATCAGGCAGAAAAGCTGCTGGATCGCGACATCCTTTCTATCGACCTTAGAAATCAAGACCGGCCCGCGCTGCGTCTGGCCCCGTTCGCTTTGAACGAGGCCCGCGCGGCACAAGGGCTGGCACCGAGCGCAGGGAACAACCTATGACCGACCTTTATCAATCCCAACGGGCGATGCGGCACATGCGGCGGGCAGCGATGCAGCGCGGTGTGGTGGCGATTTTGGATGTCGGCACTTCGAAGATTGCCTGTCTTGTGCTGCGCTTTGACGGCATCGAGGCCGACCGCGAGGTCGATGGCGTGGGCTCGATGGCGGGTCAGTCGCGGTTTCGGGTGATTGGCGCTGCCACCACCCGATCGCGCGGGGTGCGCTTTGGCGAAATCGCGGTGATGAATGAAACCGAGCGCGCCATTCGCACCGCAGTGCAGGCCGCGCAAAAGATGGCAAACGTGCGGGTGGACCATGTGATCGCCTGTTTCTCGGGGGCAGAGCCGCGCAGCTATGGCTTGGCGGGCGAGTGGGATCTACAAGACTCGGTGGTCAGTGAGCAGGATGTGGCCCAGGTGCTGGCCTCTTGCGATGTGCCAGATTTTGGCGAGGGCCGCGAGATTTTGCACGCCCAGCCGGTGAACTTTGCGCTGGATCACCGCTCGGGTCTGGGCGATCCGCGCGGGCAGATTGGCAACCGTTTGGCCTGCGATCTGCATATGCTTTCGGTCGATGCAAGCGTGGTGCAGAACCTTTTGTATTGCATCAAGCGCTGTGACCTTGAACTGGCGGGCATTGCCTCTTCGGCCTATGCCTCGGCGATTTCCAGCCTTGTGGAAGACGAGCAAGAACTTGGGGCTGCCTGCATTGATTTGGGCGGCGGTGCCTCGGGCATTTCGATCTTTATGAAAAAGCATATGATCTATGCGGATAGCGTGCGCATGGGCGGCGACCATGTGACGTCAGATATCTCGAAGGGGTTGCAAGTGCCGCTGGTGGTGGCCGAGCGCATTAAGACCAAACACGGCGGCGTGCATGCCACGGGGATGGACGACCGCGAGATGATCGAAATCGGCGGCGACAGTGGCGATTGGGAAAAAGATCGGCGTCAAATCAGCCGCACCGAGTTGATCGGCATCATGCGGCCACGGGTCGAGGAAATTCTGGAAGAAGTGCGCGCGCGGCTGGATGTGGCAGGCTTTGACAGCCTGCCCAGCCAGCAGATCGTACTGACCGGCGGCGCAAGCCAGATCCCCGGTTTGGATGGTTTGGCCAGCCGCATCTTGGGCCAGCGTGTTCGTATGGGTCGCCCGATGCGGGTGCAGGGCCTGCCGCAGGCGGCAACCGGGCCTGCGTTTTCCAGCGCTGTGGGCCTGTGCCTTTTCGCCAGCCACCCGCAAGACGAGTGGTGGGACTTTGACATTCCGACCGAACGCTATCCAGCGCGCTCGCTGAAACGGGCCTTCCGTTGGTTTAAGGACAACTGGTAAACCGCTACATTTACGCAAGTCGGCAATATGCCGTGAAAAACAAGCGGAATTCAGCTATATTTGGTGGAATCTGTGACTTTTTTGCGTGACGTTGCGGCTTCATGTGGATAGAATCGGGGATAAATATGCGTTTTCGGCCTCGGGACAGGTTTTGAACGCTGACACGGCAAACAGCGGCGGCAGCCCGCATAAAAACAGGCGGACAAAAAATGGCATTGAATCTGATCATGACTTCGACAGAAACCGAGCTGAAGCCGCGCATCACGGTGTTTGGCGTTGGCGGTGCCGGCGGCAATGCGGTCAACAATATGATCGAGAAAAATCTTGAGGGTGTGGAGTTCGTGGTTGCGAACACCGACGCACAGGCTTTGCAGCAAAGCAAGGCAACCTCTAAGATTCAGATGGGTCTGAAAGTGACCGAAGGTTTGGGTGCTGGCGCGCGTCCCACGGTTGGGGCTGCTGCCGCAGAAGAGACCATCGAAGAAATCGTTGACCATCTGGCGGGCGCGCATATGTGCTTTATCACCGCAGGCATGGGCGGCGGCACCGGTACAGGCGCGGCCCCGATCATCGCGCAGGCTGCGCGTGAATTGGGCGTGCTGACTGTCGGCGTTGTCACCAAGCCGTTCCAGTTTGAGGGCAATAAGCGGATGAAGCAAGCCGAAGAGGGCATTGCGGCGCTGCAAAAGGTTGTCGACACGCTGATCATCATTCCAAACCAGAACCTGTTCCGTCTGGCCAATGAGCGCACCACCTTCACCGACGCTTTTGCGATGGCGGATGATGTGCTTTATCAGGGCGTTAAGGGTGTCACGGATCTGATGGTGCGTCCTGGCCTGATCAACCTCGACTTCGCCGATGTGCGCGCGGTGATGGATGAGATGGGCAAGGCGATGATGGGCACCGGCGAAGCTTCGGGCGAAAACCGCGCCGTTGAGGCCGCCGAGAAGGCGATTGCCAACCCATTGCTTGACGAGATTTCGTTGCATGGCGCCAAGGGCGTGCTTATCAACATCACTGGCGGCTATGATCTGACCCTGTTCGAATTGGACGAGGCGGCAAATATCATCCGTGAAAAAGTCGATCCAGATGCGAATATCATCGTCGGCTCGACGCTGGACACCACGCTTGACGGCGTTTTGCGGGTTTCGGTTGTGGCCACGGGGATTGATGTCACCGCGGCTCGCGCTGAAGGTCCGGTTGCCCGCCGCCCGATGGGCGAGCCTTTG
This sequence comes from Cypionkella sp., assembly GCF_036782355.1. Taxonomy (NCBI): domain Bacteria; kingdom Pseudomonadati; phylum Pseudomonadota; class Alphaproteobacteria; order Rhodobacterales; family Paracoccaceae; genus Cypionkella; species Cypionkella sp. The sequence goes on along the minus strand of NZ_DAIPZF010000009.1, from coordinate 45,834 downwards.
CGTCAGCCAGCCCCAGAGCCGAAGCTGACCGTGTCGCATGTCGCCACGCAGGTTGCAGCCCCAGCGCCGCAGCCAGCCCAGCCGCAGCCGGTGGCTGCCGATCTGTTCCAGTCGCATCAGCCAAGCTTTGCACCACAGCCGCAACCGCAACAGCAGCCCGAGGCGCTGGCCGAAGACGATATGCCGGCTCCGGCCTACCGTCCGCAGGCCGCACAGCCGCAGCCACCACGCCAAGCAGCATCGCTTGACAATGATGCCGGCAGCTTTGTCGCGCCGCGTCCGCGCGCAGCGGGGTCGCCTTCGCCAGAAGCCTTGGCTCGTCTGCAAGCCGCTGTTAGCAAATCGCCAATCCAGCAGGGCGCACGCCCCGGCATGGCACAGCCACAGCAACGTCAGCCCGCAGCCGCCCCTGCGCCAAAACCAGCAGAGCGTCCGCGCTTTGGCATTGGCAATCTGATCAATCGCATGGCGGGTGGCCAAAGCGAAGCCGCCCAAGAGCGCGCGGTTTCGGCCCGCCAGCAGCCACCCGTCACCTCTTATGATGACGAGCAAGAGATGTCTGCCGATCAGGAACGCATCGAGATTCCAGCCTTCTTGCGCCGTCAAGCCAACTAAGCTTTTGGTAACATATTGGAAAAAGCCCGGACCTTCCGGGCTTTTTTGTTTTCTATCAAGGGCTTGTAGGGTTAATTCTCTGTTACAGACAGTTACAAACTGTGAATTGAGCTTCCGCTTGCTTCGACTTAGCTAAGGGGCAATGGCGGAATCTGTGCATTTCGCCCACATCGGAGAGTTTTGTTGCAGTATTCGCTAAAATCCACGGCTGTTTTTCAGGGCAAGGGCCTGCACTCTGGTGCGGCTGTGACGCTGAAAATTCATCCAGCTCCGGTTGGGCATGGGATCTGGTTCCTGCGCAGCGATGTTGGGGCGCAGGATGCGCGGATTCCTGCCGTTTGGGATGCGGTTGTGCCCTCAAAGCTTTGTACGTTGATTGCCAATGACGCTGGCGTGTCGGTCTCGACGATTGAGCATGTGATGGCGGCCTTGGCTGGATCTGCAATAAGCAATGCGCTGATCGAGGTGGATGGGCCAGAGGTTCCAATTTTAGACGGCTCGGCTGCACCTTTCGTAGACGGCATTCTGACAGCGGGCATTCTGGTGCAAGATGCGCCGGTATTGGCCATACGGGTGCTACGCGCAGTTGAAGTGCGCGATGGCGATGCGGTGGCACGGCTGGAACCCTCTGAAATGCTGGAAATCGACTTCCGCATTGATTTCGCCGAAGCCGCAATTGGCAAGCAGTCGATGGTCTTGAACATGGCAAATGGCGCTTTTGTGCGTGAACTGTCCAACAGCCGAACATTTTGCCGCAATGCGGATGTGATTGCGATGCGCGAACGTGGGCTGGCTTTGGGCGGCACGCTGGAAAACGCGGTGGTTTTTGACGGCTCGAATGTGCTGTCGCCGGGCGGCCTGCGTCATGCCGACGAGCCTGTGCGCCACAAGATGCTGGATGCGATGGGCGATTTGGCTTTGGCTGGCGCGCCGCTCTTGGGCCGCTATACCGGCGTGCGTGCGGGGCATGCCTTGACCAACAAGCTATTGCGCGCGCTGTTTGCCCAGCCTGACGCTTGGGCCTATCACAATTGCGAAGGCCATACCGGTGGCAAATTGCCCGGCGTTGGTGTGCATCGCGGCGATCTGCCGCGTTAGCATCGGACTTGCGCGCGGGTCGGTTTGCTGCCAGCTGATTTATAGTGAAGCGAAACCGCCAAAGCTTAAGAAAGCCATTTTGCGCCGGCGATTTTTCTGTGATAGGTGTTTGCAAAGCGTGATGAACGCGACCCTTAGTGGTGGCTCTTGCGCGGGAAATTAAGGTAGGCGGAAGATGGCAGGCAGACAGTCAGGGAAAGCGCTGCGGATGCTGTGCGGTGCGGTTTTGCTCGGCACGCTGGCAGCTTGTGCGGCGCAGAAAGCCAACGATGTGCCGCTTGAGACACTGAGCGCCGAAGACATCTTTAAGCGCGGCGAATTCCTGCTTGAGGATAAATCCGCCAAAAAGGGCCAAGCGCTGGAATACTTTCAGACGGTCGAGCGCCTTTACCCCTATTCGGCTTGGGCCAAGCGCGCGCTGATCATGCAGGCCTTTACCTTGCATAAATTCAAGAAATACGAAGAAGCCCGCACCGCGGCGCAGCGCTATCTGGATTATTATCCGGGTGAGGAAGACACAGCCTATGCGGCCTATCTTCTGGCACTGTCCTATTACGATCAGATTGACGAGGTTGGCCGCGATCAGGGGCTGACCTATCAGGCCTTACAGGCGCTGCGGGTGGTGATCGAGCAATATCCAGACAGCGAATACGCAAAATCGGCGCAGCTGAAATTCGAGATGGCCTTTGATCATCTGGCCTCGAAAGACATGGAAATTGGCCGCTATTATCTGAAACGCGGCAATTACGCGGCCGCGATCAACCGGTTCCGCGCCGTTGTGCAAGATTTCCAAACCTCAAGCCATACCGCCGAGGCGTTGCACCGTCTGGTTGAAGCCTATCTGGCGCTGGGTCTGACAGACGAGGCGCAGACGGCTGGCGCGATTTTGGGCTATAACTATCAATCCAGCCCCTTTTACGAGGACAGCTTCAAGCTGTTGAAAGACAAGGGTTTGGAGCCAAAGCCAAAGGGCTCGAATTGGTTGGCGCAGGTTTACCGCCAGATGATCAAGGGGCAGTGGCTGTGATCACCGCAAAAGCGGCGGCGGCCTATGGTGTGGGCGATGCTGCGTAGCCTTGATATTCGCGATGTGCTGATCATTGACCATCTCAGCCTTGAATTCGCACCTGGTCTGAATGTGCTGACTGGCGAGACTGGCGCGGGAAAGTCCATTCTGCTTGATGCTTTGGGCTTTGTGCTTGGCTGGCGCGGGCGGGCGGAATTGGTGCGCGCAGGCGCAGCACAAGGCGAGGTGACGGCCGAATTTGATCTGCCTGCGGGCCATGCCGCGCGGGCGGTTCTGGCGGCAGCGGGCTTTCCTGATCCTGACGAGTTGATCCTGCGGCGGGTGAACACCGCCGATGGCCGCAAGACCGCCTATATCAACGATCGGCGCGTTTCGGGCGAGGTTCTGCGCGAGCTATCGGACACTTTGGTCGAGTTGCACGGCCAGCATGATGACCGTGGCCTGCTTAATCCGCGCGGGCATCGCAATCTGCTGGACGATTTCGCGGGCGTCGATCTGACAGCAGCGCGTGCGGCATGGCGGGCGCAATCGGCAGCACGCGATGCTTTGGCACAGGCAACAGCGGCGCTTGAACGCGCGCAGGTCGAGGAAGACTATCTGCGCCATGCGGTGGCAGAGCTGGATAAGCTGGCGCCTGAGCAGGGCGAAGAGGCGACCTTGGACGCCAAGCGACGGATGATGCAGGGCGCGGCCAAGATCCGCGCCGACATTCAGCGCGCCTATGCCGGCCTGACTGATGGCGGCGAGGCGACGCTGCGCGAGGCGATGCGCTGGCTAGAGGGCGCATCGGACCGTGCCAATGGCCAGCTTGACGCGCCGCTTGCGGCTTTGGGGCGCGCGCTGATCGAATTGGGCGATGCGCAGGCGGGGGTCGAAAGCTGCTTGCGGCAGTTGGATTTCAACCCCTCTGAACTTGACGCGATGGAAGAGCGTTTGTTTGCGATCCGCGCTTTGGCCCGCAAGCATGGCGTTTTGGCCGATGATCTGGGCGGCTTTGCTGATGGCCTGCGGCTGCGGCTTGCGGCGATTGATGGCGGGGCGGCGGGCATTGCCAAGCTGGAACAGACCCTGGCCGAGGCGCAGCGCAGCTTTCAGCGCGAGGCGATGGCGCTGACCAAGGCGCGCCGTGCGGCTGCCCAACGGCTGGACCGTGCGATGGCGGCGGAACTCGCACCGCTGAAGATGGAGCGCGCAGTTTTCACCACCGAAGTCAGCTTGGGTGAACAGGGCCCCGAAGGCGTCGATGCGGTGCAGTTCGCCGTGGCCACCAACCCCGGCGCGCCGGCGGGTGCTTTGAACAAAATCGCCTCGGGCGGGGAATTGTCGCGGTTCTTGCTGGCGTTGAAGGTTTGTCTGACCGGCGACACGCCGGGTCTGACGCTGATCTTTGACGAGATCGACCGCGGCGTGGGCGGGGCGACCGCTGATGCTGTGGGCCGCCGTCTGAAATCACTGGCAGGCCAAGCGCAGGTCTTGGTGGTGACCCATTCGCCGCAAGTGGCGGCCTTGGGCGGGCATCATTGGCGGGTGGAAAAGCGCGTGGTCAAGGGCCAGACCCTCTCCACCGTGGTGCCGCTGAACCCTGACGAGCGCATCGAAGAGATCGGGCGGATGCTATCTGGCGACAGTGTCACCGAAGCCGCGCGCGAGGCTGCGCGCGCGCTTTTGGGCTAATCAGGGCAGGGCGATAAAGGTCATCGCCTGCACCTGCCAGCCGTCGCGGCCATTTTCCAACACGGCAACCAGCATGGCGGCAAAGCGCGGCAGTTCGCCCCCCTGTTCGTCTTGTGCGCCCGAAACCGTATAGCGTTGCCGCAGCAGCGTGGCCTCGGGCGACAAATCGCGCAGCGTGCCTTTACCCGTCACCAGCCGTGCGGATTTGAAGACGCCGGTCATTTCGGCCTCGAATCCTGCCAAAATCTCTTCGGGGGTTTCCACCCAAAGGCCAGTCAGGCTGCCAAAGGTGGCGTCGGGTTGAAAGAAAGCGGCCATTTGGCTGGCATCGCGCGCGGCAAAGGCGGCGGCGAAAAGCCGAGGGAAATCTTCGGGAGTCATTTTTGGGGTACCAGCTTTCCAGGATTCATAAGGTTATGCGGATCAAGCGCGCGTTTGATCTGGCCCATCACCGTCCAGGCCGCGCCATGTTCGGCGGCCATCATATGCAGCTTGCCAAAGCCGATGCCATGCTCGCCCGTCACCGTGCCACCCAAACGCAGCGCGCGTTCGGCCATGCGGGTGGACAGACGCTCGGCTGCAAGATGTTCGGCAGGATTGTCATGCGACACCAAAAGGATCGCGTGAAAATTGCCATCGCCCACATGGCCCAAGATCGGGCCGGTGATGCCGCTGGCGGCGATATCGGCTTGGGTTTCCAGCACCGCTTGCGCCAGCGCCGAGATCGGCACGCAGACGTCGGTGACATAGGCGGTGGCCCCCGGACGCATAGCCAGAATGGCTGGATATGCCTGATGGCGCATCCGCCAAAGCCGGTTGCGGTCTTCAGCCGCACGCGCCCAAGCAAAGGCGCTGCCGCCAAATTCGCGCGCAATCGCGCCAAAGCGTTCGGCCTGTTCCTGCACGCTTGCGGGACTGCCGTGAAATTCGACCAAAAGCTGTGGCTGCTCGGGCAGGGCGGTGGCGTGAAAGGCGTTGCAGGCGCGCACGCTGGCTTCGTCCAGAAACTCGATCCGCGCCATCGGCAGGCCGGTCTGAATGGTGGCAATCACGCAATCGACCGCCGATGCGATGTCGGCAAAGCCGCAGGTCGCGGCCGAAACCGCTTCGGGCTGGCCATGCAGGCGCAGCGTCAGCTCGGTGATCAGCCCCAGCGTGCCCTCTGATCCCACCATCAGCGCCGTCAGGTCATAGCCCGCAGCGGTTTTCGGCGCCGAGCTGCCAGTGCGGATTACCCGCCCGCCTGCCAGCACCACCTCAAGTCCCAGCACATTGTCGCGCATCGAGCCATAGCGCACCGTCGTTGTCCCCGAAGCCCTGGTCGAGGCCATGCCGCCAAGGCTGGCATTGGCACCAGGATCGACGGGAAAGAACAGGCCGGTGTCGCGCAGATCCAGGTTCAACCTTTCGCGCGTGATGCCGGGTTGCACCACGACCAACATATCCTCGGGGTAGACGGCAAGGATTTGATTCATCAGCCGAAAATCAACCGTCAGCCCACCCTGCACCGCCAAAGCATGGCCTTCAAGCGAGCTGCCTGCCCCCCAACCCACCATCGGCATGGCGTGGCTGGCACAAACGGCGGCAATGCGTGCCACCTCTTCGGTGCTGTTTGGAAAGGCCACCGCATCGGGCGCGCGCGCCGTGATATGGGTTTCGCTTTGCGCATGTTGCGCCAAGATCGGCGCAGCCGTCGACAGCCGGTCACCCAGAAAGCTGCGCAGGTCAGCAAGTGCATCAAAGATCGGGTTCAAAGCGGCCATGGCGCAAAGATAGGCTTTTGCAGGGGGCTTGCCAATTGGGCGCGGTGGCTTTGGGCAAGCTTTCTCTGCGCCTTAGCCTTTTGCGACCGCAGCCATGGTCGTGGCAAGATCACCATAGCCGGTAAAGCGGCGCTCGTAAGCCAGGCCAAGCCGTCTGGCGCAGTCTTCGGCCTTCAGGTCCAGCGCGGGATCGTCGGTCTGCGCCTGATAGACCAGCTTGGTGTAATTGCCAAAATACATGTCGCGCAATTGCGGATGCCGGTCGAGGCCCATTGGCCGCCAGACAAAGGCATCAAACTGGCGCACCAGAAAATCGGTCAGATAAAAGGCGGTAAATTCGGTCTCGGCCTTTTCGGCGAAAACCGCGTTGCCTTCGAAAAACGAATAGCAATGCGGGCCCGCGATCATCTCGACGCCAAGCTCTTGGCACTTGGCCTGCAAAAGCCCGCCGGTGCCGCAATCGGCGTAAAGCACAAACAGGCTTTGATAGGCTCTGCGGTATTGCGCCACGGCTGCGGCGACGGCTGCGGTGATCTTCTCGGGGTAAAGGTGCAGATTGGCGGGCAGGCATTGCAGATCCATGTGATCCCAGCCGTTTTGCCGTTTCAGCGCCAGCACCTCATGCGCCAAGGCCCCGCAAGCGATCAGCAAGATCCGGCCTTGATGACTTGGCGGCAAGCCAACCTCGGTCAGCGTGCCGTCGTCCAGCGCTAAAGCCATTTCAGCCCGCGCACACCCCAAGCGGCAAACAACGCCAGCAGGCCCAGCCAGACCATCGAAGCCCCAGTCATATGCACCAAGGTGATGCTTAGCCCCGCGGCAAGAAGCACTGTCAGAATCAGGAATAGGAAAGTTGGCAATGGCATGACGTCCTCCGATCTCCCTGCTAACGTGGCTATGAAAACGCCTCGGGACAAGGGCCCGAGGCGATTCATTGCACGAAAGTGATCGGATTTAGGCGTTGGCTTGGTTGTGCTTGCGCAACACCAAAGCTTTGGCGGTTTCGACAGCAACGGCTGCGTCACGGCAATAAGCGTCAGCGCCGATGGCCTTGCTGAACTCTTCGTTCAGCGGCGCGCCACCAACCAGCACGATATAGTCATCGCGCAGACCTTTTTCCTTCATCGTGTCGATCACGACCTTCATATAGGGCATGGTGGTGGTCAACAAAGCCGACATGCCAAGGATATCAGGCTGCTCTGCTTCCAGCGCTTCCAGATACTTCTCGACCGAATTGTTGATGCCAAGATCGCGCACCTCAAAGCCCGCGCCTTCCATCATCATGCCGACAAGGTTCTTGCCGATGTCATGGATGTCGCCCTTGACGGTGCCGATCACCATTTTGCCCATGCGCGGCGCGCCGGTCGCAACCAAAAGCGGCTTCAGGATGAACATGCCACCCTTCATCGCATTGGCGGCCAAAAGCACCTCTGGCACGAACAAGATGCCATCGCGGAAGTCAGCACCCACGATGGTCATGCCGGCGACCAAAGCCTTGGTCAGCACATCATAGGGGGCCCAGCCGCGTTCGATCAGGATGTTTACGGCATCCTCAATCTCTTCCTTCAGGCCGTCATAAAGGTCATCGTGCATTTGCAGCACGAGTTCGTCATCCGAAAGCTCGGACAGGATGATTTCGTCGTCGGCCATCTTGGAACTCCTTGGGCAGTTACTAGGGTGATGAGGCCAAAGCCCGTTAGACACTTTTCGATTTGCGACATGCGCCAAGTGAAAGCCGACTTCAAGAGGTCGCATTAAAGAAATCGCTTGGATTCGTTGCTGCTTTGTTCTAATTTTGACTGATGGATGATCTGAAAACCACCCTGCCTTTGGGGCTTCAGGCGCGCGGCCGTGGCGCGCTGGAAAACGCCATGGGCCGGTTCGAAGGCCAGACCCGCAACGCCATCGCCGATGGTTGGCATCCGCCCGATCCGCAGATGCTGCGCACGCAAACGCGGGTCGAGGTGGCGCGCTCGGCCATCAGCTACAATCGCTCGCCTGATTTGCCGTTTGACCGCTCAATAAACCCCTATCGTGGCTGTGAACATGGCTGCATCTATTGCTATGCCCGCCCCAGCCATGCCTATCTGAACCTCTCGCCGGGGTTGGATTTCGAAACCCGGCTAATCGCCCGCCCGGGCCTTGGCGCGGTGCTCGATCGCGAGCTGCGCGCCAAAAGCTACCGCGTCGCGGTGATGGCGCTTGGCACCAATACCGACCCCTACCAACCGATCGAGGCGCAATATGGCGTGATGCGCGAGCTTCTCTGCGTGCTGCATGCCTTCCGCCATCCCGTTGCCATCACCACCAAAGGCGCGCTGATCGAGGCCGATCTCGATCTCCTCGCCGATCTTGCCGCCCAAGGCCTTTTGCGCGTCGGCATCTCGCTCACCACCCTCGACCCTGACCTCTCGCGCCGGATGGAGCCGCGCGCGCCTGCGCCGGCTCGCCGCTTGCAGAGTATCGAACGGCTGGCCCAGGCCGGCATTCCGGTGCGCGTGATGATCGCGCCGGTGATCCCGGGCCTGACCGATCACGAAGTCGAAAACCTGCTCGCCGCCGCAAAAAGTGCCGGCGCCTCGGCCGCAAGTTATATCCCGCTGCGCCTGCCGCGGGAGGTCTCGCCTTTGTTTCAAGACTGGCTTGCCCAACACGCCCCCGACCGCGCCACTAAGGTGATGGCGCGCCTGCGCGAGATGCAGGGCGGCCAAGACTATGACCCCAGCTTTGGCACCCGCATGCGCGGTCACGGGCTCTGGGCCGATCTCTTGGCTCGCCGCTTCAATATCGCGATCGACAGGCTCGGCCTTGCGGTCAAACTGCCGCCGCTGCGCTGCGACCTGTTTGCGCCACCACAACGCGTAGGCGATCAGCTCACCCTGTTCTAGGCTTTCATCTTGGCACAAATATCCCGGGGGAAGCGGCTCTTGCCTTGGCAAGCGCCGCTTGGGGGCAGCGCCCCCTCCGCCCTGTGATTTAGCCGCGCCGCCCGCGTCTTTCGCGCTTGGGGTCGCCCGAGGTGTCGCCGGTGCCATCCGAGGCCGATGAAAATCCGCCCATTTTGGCGGCAATATCTTCCAAAGACGGTGTCGGGCCCTTGGGGCGGCTTTCCAGTGCGGCCCGCATCGCCTTCAGATGCTCTGGCATGGTGCCGCAGCAGCCGCCGATGATTTTCACCCCGGCATCGCGTGCCAAAACCGCATATTCGGCCATCAACTCGGGGGTGCCGTCATAATGGATATGGCCGTCGTGATATTTCGGAATGCCGGCGTTGCCCTTGGCAATCAGCGGCCGCGCTGACCCCGCAGCAGCAAAGCCCAGCACCGTGCGCAGCAGATCCGAGGCACCTACGCCGCAATTTGCGCCAAAGGCCAGCGGCGGGTTTGCCAGCGCATCCACCATTGCAGCCATCGCAGCCGAAGTGGTGCCCATCATGGTGCGCCCTGCGGTGTCAAAGCTCATCGTGCCGCACCAAGGCATGCCCGCCAGCGCTGCGGCCTCTGCCGCCGCCGCATATTCTTCGGGCGCCGAGATGGTCTCGACCCACAGCACATCCGCGCCGCCCTCTTTCAGCCCTTCGGCCTGTTCGTGAAACATCTCGACCGCAGCGGCATGGGTCAGTGTGCCCATCGGCTCGAAAATCTCACCCGTAGGCCCGATCGAGCCTGCAACCACAATCTTGCGGCCCGAGGCATCGGCAATCTCGCGGCCAAGTGCGGCACCAAGACGGTTCAACTCGCGCACGCGGCCCTGCGCCCCGTGCAGTTTCAGCCGGCTGGCGTTGCCGCCAAAGGTATTGGTCAGGAAAATATCCGACCCCGCCTCGACGGCCGCGCGGTAAAGCTGGCGGATATTGTCGGGCTTGTCGCTGTTCCAGAACTCTGGTGGCTCGCCCGCCGAGAGGCCCATGTTGAACAGATTGGTGCCCGTCGCGCCATCGGCCATCAGCCAATCACGGGTTGCAAGCAGATTTGAAAGCGCGTCCATGGAATACCTCGTCAGACTTCATTCCTTTTGTCTCTGCCATGCCGTGGCGTCAGAGGCAAATTCAAACTCTGCATGATCATGTTCGATTGCGCGCGGGTTTGGTGGGCGCAGCGGGGCGGGGTGGTGGATGGCTTGGGCAATCTCGGCTGCTGCGGCCAAAAGAGCGGCGGGGTTTGGTGCGGTCAGATAAAGCGGCTGCCAGCGCGGCGCAAAGCTGGATTTGAACCGCACAAGCCCCTGAGTTTGCGCCGTCATCCGCCCCAAGAGGCGGTTCAGCAGCCGATTTTTCAGCCGGCATTCCGGCACTGCTGCCAGTGACAGCCGCGCCACCCCCAGCCGGGCGGCATCTTCGATCGCAGTCTGGATCAGCAGATGCATGCAGCCATCGGGCAGCGCCGCGCCATGGCGCATCAGATCCAGCGTCCATTCGTTTTTACCGATGTGAAAGCTGACAAAGGCAATCGGTGCCGCGTTTTGCCAAGCAATATAAAGCCTTTGGTAGTTCAAATAGTGCGGGCAAAACCGTCCCATAGAAAAGCCGCGCTCGCCGCCATGCAGTTTCGCCCAATCTTCAGCCAGCGCGCGTAGCTTCGCCCAGTCGCGCTGCACGCTGGGTTGGCTGATGTGCAGACCGGCTTGGGTGGCGCGGCGCAGCTTGCGACGCAGACCGGCGCGGCGGGGGCTGTCCAGTTGATAGCGCGCGGGCTCGATAACCGCCTCTTGCGCGATGCGCAGGCAGGCTTGGCCTGCTGCGCGCGCCGTGACGGCGGTTCTGGCGCTGGCTTTGTAAAAGGCCATGCTGCAATTGGCGGCGCGGGCAGTTTTTTGGAGATGCCTTAAGCTTGCAGCCAGCTCTGCGGGCGCGCGCGCGGCAATTGGATCAAACAGACCCACGACAAAATGTCGCGTGCGTGCGACCAATAACGCCGCCTGTGGGGGGGCTGCGATCAGCTGATGCTCGCCTTGCAGCGCCAAGCCGGATTCGGCGCGTTTGGCCAAGCGCAAAAGCTGCCAAGCAGTTGCAGCGGGCGCCTCGGTGCAGGGTTTGCTGCCGTGAAGCGCAGCCGCCGCGCCCAAAAGCGCTGGCAGCGCGTAATAGCAGGCTCGCCATGCCAGAACCGCCGTCAAAAGGGCGGCTTCGGGCTGGCTGGGCAAAAGCGCCAGCAGCGCCATTTCGAAAGGGCCGACACCGCCTGGTGCGCCCGAGATCAAACCCGCGCCAAAGGCCAGCAAAAAGGCAGGCAGCAGCGTTGCAAAGGGCAGCGCCATCTCGGGCGGGCACAGCATCCACAGTGCCGCCGCCGCCGCAAATGTGTCAATCGCCGTCAGCACCCCCAGTTTGGCAAGGGTAAAGCCATTCGGCAGCGCCCTGGCCCAGATCGGCGGGGCGAGCGCAACCGCGCCAGTAAGACAAAGCAGCCCCAAGGCCAAACTCGCAGGCAGTCGAAACGGCGCATCGGGCAAAAGGCACAGCGTCAGCGCGGTCACAAAGCCCCAGCCCGCCAGAAACGACAAAGCTACCAGCGCGGTTAATCGTGTGGCCTGCCAAAGCGAGGTGCCTGGCAACAGCCGCCAGCGCAGAATCGATCCGGTCAGCAGCCCGAGGCCCAGCGTTTGCGACACCGCAATCGCACAGATGCCCGCGCGGCGCGCAACAGCCGGAGCAACCGCGCTGCCCAGATGCTGGTGCAGCGCCGCGTCATAATGACCAATGGCGGTAAAGCTTACCACCGTAAGCGCCAGTGCCCCCAGCCAGCTTTCGGGGCTAAGTCGTTCAAATCCTGCAAGAAGCTCTGCCAGATCGATGTGGTTCAGCCGTTGCAGCAGGAGCCAGATAAAGCCAAGCGAGACCAGCACAGACAGCGCCGCGCGCAGGCCAAATTTCAGCCAATGGACCGTATGATCCTCTGCGCGGGCCAAAGCCTGCGCGGATTTGATGTGGTGTTTCATGCCCGACCCCGCGACCCAGAGCCTAGGTGTCGCGCAATTGGGCAAAGATGAGCTTAACACTTCAAATTGTAGTGAAATTTAAGCCGCCGCCGCGGCATAAAAAAGGGCCGCCCCCGTGAAGGGGCGGCCCAAAGACAGATGTGATAAGCCCGGGCTTAGAATTCAGCCATAAGCTGCGATTTCGCGACAGCCAACAAAGCGCCCACTTGCGCGCGCACCTCGTCTTCGCTGGCCTTGCCTGCAAGATCAGCGGCGACTTTGCGCACCACATCTTCGATGCCGGCTTCTTCAAAATCGGCGGCAATCACGCTCAGCGCATAGGCGTCTGCCTCTTCGCCGGTTTTGCCCAGCAAAGCGGCGGCCCAAAGGCCAACCAGCTTATTGCGGCGGGCTTCGGCGCGAAACTGCATTTCGGCGTCATGCGCGAATTTGGCTTCAAAGGCGTGTTCGCGGTTGTCAAAGCTGGTCATGGCAGGCCCTCTTGGTCAGGAAATATTGCCTTCCATATGCCCATCTGTGCCGCGCGCTTCAAGTGGGAAAGCCACTTTGGCCGCACAGCCGCCGCTTTGCGCGCCATTATCGGGGTTGCGCGCCTTGCCGCAGGGCTTGGCTTGGACTATAGCGCAGTCAACAGGGGCAGGGGTGGACTATGCCACCCTATCGGCCTTTTCGTATCGGAGCATCCATGGCGCGCAGGAAGAAGGTTTACGAGGGCAAGGCGAAGATCCTTTATGAAGGACCGGAACCGGGCACTCTGATCCAATATTTCAAGGATGATTCCGCGCCCACCGCGCAAGAGGCGGCCCCTGCGGCTGTTGAAGGCAAGGGCGTGTTGAACAACCGGCTGTCAGAATTCTTTATGGCGGGTTTGAACTCGGTCGGGGTGCCGACGCATTTCATCCGCCGTTTGAACATGCGCGAGCAGATGGTGCGGATGGCCGAGATCATTCCGCTTGAAGTCGTGGTGCGCAACTTTGCCGCAGGCGAATTGGCCGAGCGTTTGGGCATTCCCGAAGGCACGCCGCTGCCGCGCCCGATTGTGGAATATTACCTGAAGGACGACCGGCTTCAGTTGCCGATGGTCGCCGAAGAACATATCGTCGCCTTTAACTGGGCCACCCAGCAGGATCTGGATGATATCATTGCGCTTTCGCTGCGGGTGAATGACTTTTTGTCGGGTGTGATGCTGGGCATCGGCATTCGGCTGGCAGATTTCCGGCTAGAGATTGGCCGGGTCTGGGATGGCGATTTCATGCGGCTGATCGTGGCCGATGAGATCACGCCAGACAGCTGCCGGTTGTGGGATATGCGACCCGTGGTCGATCGTGGCGATGGCCTGCCTTTGGCCGAACCGGGGCCTTTGCCCGACGTCTATACCGAACTTGCGCGGCGCTTGGGGGTTCTGCCCTCGAATGTGACGCATCCGATGAAACCAACGCTGATCAACTGACCCCTTGTCGTGCGCGACGTGGGGCGGTATGGGGCGGCGAAACCTGAGCCTGAAGGGAAAGCTATGAAAGCGCGCGTGACTGTCATGTTGAAAGCTGGAGTTCTGGATGTGCAGGGTGAGGCCGTGCGCCATGCGCTGGGCAGCTTGGGGTTTGCCGGGGTAAACGGGGTGCGTCAGGGCAAGGTGATCGAGCTTGATCTGGCCGAAACCGATGCCGCCGCTGCCAAAACCGCTGTCGATGCCATGTGCGACAAGCTGCTCGCCAATGCGGTGATCGAAAGCTACCGCGTCGAAATCCTGTAAGATCGGAGCCTGTCCATGAAAGCCGCTGTCGTTACCTTTCCGGGGTCCAATTGCGACCGTGATCTTGCCGTTGCTTTTGAGCGCGCCGGTTTCGAGGTTGCGCGGGTTTGGCATAAAGATAGCACGTTGCCGCAGGGCGTCGATGTCGTCGGCGTGCCGGGCGGCTTTTCCTTTGGCGATTATCTGCGCTGCGGCGCGATTGCGGCGCAAAGCCCGATTGCAGCGGCAATTCAGACCCATGCGGCACGCGGCGGCTATGTGCTGGGAATCTGCAACGGCTTTCAGGTTCTGACCGAGATGCAGTTGCTGCCCGGCGCTTTGATGCGCAATGCAGGGCTGAAGTTTATCTGCAAGACCGTTGGGCTTAAGGTTGCGACCACCGACAGCGCCTTTACCGCAGGCTATGCCAAGGGCGCCGAGATTTCTGTGCCTGTGGCGCATCATGATGGCAATTACACCATCGACGCCGAAGGTTTGGCGCAGTTGCAGGCCGAAGATCGCGTGGCCTTTACCTACAGCCAGAACCCAAATGGTGCTGTGGCCGATATCGCCGGCGTGTTGTCGGCAAATCGTCGTGTGCTGGGGATGATGCCGCACCCCGAGCGGGTTGTGGATGCAGCCGCAGGCGGCACCGATGGGGCTGCGCTGTTTGCAGCCCTGATGGGCGGGATGGCGCTTGCCTAAAGCGCCCCTGCTTGAGGCGCAAAGCGGCAGAGCTTAAACTGTGCCCATGCGTATGCGCCAAAGATCAAATCAGCTGAACGAGTCAGAAACCGGTGTGTCATGGGGCATTCGGCTGGCGGTTATGCTTTTGATGTTGCTGGCGATTGCTGTGGTGCTGACCACCAATCGCTGGCTGAGTGAGCGGTTCACCGAAACCACCCGCAATCGCGCCGAACTGCGGCTTGCGCTTTATTCCGGCAATATCATTTCCGAGTTGCAACGCACCTCGGTTGTACCTTTGCTTTTGGCCGATGATCCGGCGATCCGGGATGCCTTGGTCAAAAGCAATTTTATCGGCACAACCCTGCGTCTGATCGAAGTGCAGCGTGAGATTGGTGTGGCCTCGATCATGCTGCTGGATCGGCACGGCTTTGCCGTGGGGGCGACCAATCGCAATGTTCTGGGCGCAAGCCACCGCAGCGCACCCTATTTTGTCGATGCGCTGCGCTCGCGCGATACCGTGTTTTCGGCCAGCCCGCAGGAGGGTGGTGGCTTTGATTTCACCTATTCGCGGGTGATCGAGGCAAACGGCCAGATCCTTGGCGCCATCGTCGTGGCGGTCGATATGATGAAGCATGAACGCGCTTGGGCGGGGCTGCAAGATGCGGTGGTGGTCACAGATTCCGCAGGCACGGTGATTTTGGCGACCAACTCTGCTTGGCGCAGCAAGCCGATAGATCAGGCGCTTACCTCGGTTGACAGCGCTTCGGCCTTGGATCGGGCGCTGAAAAACGCCACCGAATGGGCGCAGAACCCACCCGATGCTTATCTGTCGGGCGAGGCCGTGCTGCGCACCGAGGCACGGGTGCCGTTTCAGGGCTGGCGCATGCTGACCTTTACCGCTTACGATTCCGTGCGCGAAAGGGTGAATGGCGTCATTGCGCTTGAAATCATGGGCTTTGCGATACTGGCTGCGCTGACGTTTTATCTTTTGTCGCGCAGGGCCTGGTCGCAGTCGATGTCGTTCCAGCGGGAATCGGCGGAATTGCGTCTGCTGAACGCGCGGCTGTCGCGCGAGATTGCCGAGCGGGAAAAGGCGCAAAAGAACCTTGAGGTGGCCGAGCTGACGCTGGCGCAATCGTCAAAACTGGCAGCCTTGGGCGAGATGTCGGCGGCGGTCAGCCATGAGTTGAACCAACCGCTTGCGGCGATGAAAACCTATCTGGCGGGCGCGCGGCTGTTGTTGCAGCGCAAACGCCCCGACGAGGCGCTGTCGTCGTTTCAGCGCATCGACGATCTGATTGACCGCATGGGCGCGATCACGCGGCAGCTGAAATCCTATGCCCGCAAGGGCGGTGAGGCCTTTGAGCCGGTGGATATGCGCGCTTGTGTGTCCTCGGCGCTGGCGATGATGGAGCCGCAGCTGAAACAGCGCGTGGTCAAGATCACCCGCACCGTGCCGCGCCAGCCAGTGATGGTCATGGCCGATCGATTGCGGCTGGAACAGGTGATTATCAACCTGCTGCGCAATGCGCTGGATGCCACCAAGGATGTGAAAGACCCGCAGATTGACCTGTTGCTGTCGCTGGGCGAGACCGCGATTTTGGCGGTGCGCGACAATGGCACAGGTATTTCGGAAATCGGCTCGGTGTTTGAGCCGTTTTACACCACCAAGAAACCCGGAGACGGGGTTGGCCTTGGGCTGGCGATCTCTTCTGGGATTGTCACCGATCTGGGGGGCCGTTTGACCGCGCGCAATGCCGATGAGGGTGGCGCGGTCTTTGAGATACAATTGCCCGTCTTGGGCACAGAAACCAAAGCAGCGGAATGAGGGTGGTATGGCACGGGCAATGAAAGTGGCGATCGTGGATGACGAGGCCGATATGCGCGCCTCGATCAGCCAGTGGCTGGCGCTGTCGGGCTTTGACACCGAAACCTTTGCCAGTGCCGAAGAAGCGCTGAAAACGCTGGGGCCGGATTGGCCGGGGGTTGTGGTCTCGGATATCAAAATGCCGGGCATGGACGGGATGGCGTTTCTGAAACGTCTGATGGGCATGGATTCGGGCCTGCCGGTGATCATGATCACCGGCCACGGCGATGTGCCGATGGCGGTCGAAGCGATGCGGATCGGGGCTTATGATTTTCTGGAAAAGCCGTTCAACCCAGACCGGATGACCGAACTTGCCAAACGCGCCACCATCGCGCGCCGCCTGACGCTGGACAACCGCGCGCTGCGCAAAGAACTGTCGGATGGCTCGGTCTTGATGAAAAAGCTGGTCGGGGCCAGCCCCGCGATGGAGCGGCTGCGCGAAGATATCCTCGATCTGGGCCAAGCCGACAGCCATGTGCTGATTGACGGCGAAACCGGCACCGGCAAAACACTGGTCGCCCATGCGCTGCATGCGGTGGGGCCGCGCGCGTCAAAGAAATTCATCACCGTGTCTTGTGCGGCTTGGGGCGAAGATCAGCTGGCGGCCAAGCTGTTTGGCCCCTCCGAGGATGGCAATCTGCCGATGATCGAGGATGCACGCGGCGGCACGCTGTGTCTGGAAGACATCGAAAGCCTGAGCCATGGTTTGCAATCGCGGCTGCTGACGCTGATCAACGAACAGGGTCTGCCCCCCGAAACGCGGATCATCGCGATCTGCAACGAACATGCGCCCGATAAAACGCTGGAAGATGTGCTGCGGCCCGATCTGTTTTACCGCTTGGGCGCGATGACGATCATTTGCCCACCGCTGCGCGCGCGTGGCGAAGACATCCTGACGCTGTTCACCCGTGCGAGCGAGCAATTCGCCGAAGAATATGGCTGCGATGCCCCGCAAGTCACCGCGCAAGAGGCCGCCCAACTGCTGCAAGCGCCTTGGCCGGGCAATGTGCGCCAGATGGTCAATATCGCAGAACGCGCGGTGCTGCAAAACCGCCGCGGTTCGGGGTCGATTGCCAGCCTGCTGATGGCCGATAACGAGGCCTCTGGTCCGGCGCTGACCACCGAAGGCAAGCCGCTGAAAGACTATGTCGAGGCCTTCGAGCGCATGTTGATCGACAACACCATGCGCCGCCACAAGGGCAGCATTACGGCGGTGATGGACGAGCTGTGCCTGCCGCGCCGCACGCTGAACGAAAAGATGGCGAAATACGCGCTCAGCCGATCGGACTATGTTTAGATCGCGCTTGGGTTGTTTACACCGCATTCTGCGCAAATCACCCATTGTCAGATGGCCCTGTTTGCCACTAGGGTGAAATCAGGTCACGTTGCGTGGCCACGACATTCCCTGCCACTGTGCTGTGATGCGCCTTTGCGCGCCGAAACCAGTGGCTTAAGATCGACCGAAAGGTCGGAGCATTGCGCGTAAGTGACTGATAAAACAGACATAAGCGTGCTTTTTAAGGTGGGCGCCTAAAAGCCGCTCAGACGTGAACCGCGATGATGTGCGCGACATTGGCAATGACTGACGAGGGGCGCCCACAGGGCGCTGCCTTGCGTCTTGCGTTGCGCGCAGCCGCCCGAACAAGCCGCCCTGACATGTTTTCCCCTCGCTTTGGTCCGCCAAGGCGAAGATTTCCTGCTGGGCGCAATGGATCAATATGTCTAAGAAAATGCTTATCGACGCCACACATGCCGAGGAAACTCGGGTCGTCGTGGTGGATGGAAACAAGGTCGAAGAGTTCGATTTTGAAACCCTGAACAAACGCCAACTTGCCGGAAACATCTATCTTGCCAAAGTCACCCGGGTGGAGCCTTCGCTTCAAGCGGCCTTTGTCGATTACGGCGGCAACCGGCACGGATTTTTGGCCTTTGCCGAAATCCATCCTGATTACTACCAGATCCCGACAGCGGATCGTCAGGCCTTGTTGGAAGAAGAACGCGCGCTGAACCGGGCCGAGGACGAGGAAGACAACCGTCGCTCGAAACCCCGCCCACAGCGCAACCAGCGCCCGCGTGCCGAGGCGGCAAAACCCGCACCAACGTTGCATAGCGGCGAAATCAACGGCATGGATGTCGTCGATCTGGACGAAGACAGCAACGACAGCGCCTTGGTCGAGACCAGCCAAGCCGAAGCCGTCGTTGCAGCCCCCGTCGAAGCCCCGGTTGAAGCCGAAGCGCATGATCACGACCACGATCACGCCCATGACCATGATGACGCCCACGGCTCTGGCGAAGAGGGCGATGCGCCTTATCGTTCGATTGATCACGCCTCGGACACCGATGACGAGATTGAATCGATTGCCGAGGAAGATGTCTCGGAAGAAATCAGCGCGCCGCGCAAACCCCGCGTGCGCCGCTATAAGATCCAAGAGGTCATCAAGACCCGCCAGATCATGCTGGTGCAGGTGGTCAAAGAAGAGCGCGGCAACAAGGGGGCTGCGCTGACGACCTATCTGTCGCTCGCCGGCCGCTACTGCGTGCTGATGCCCAACACCGCGCGCGGCGGCGGCATCAGCCGCAAGATCACCCAAGCCGCTGACCGCAAGAAACTGAAAGAAATCGCGCAAGAGATCGAAGTGCCAGAAGGCGCAGGTCTGATCATTCGCACCGCAGGCGCCAAGCGCACCAAGCCCGAAATTCGCCGTGATTACGAATATCTGATGCGGCTTTGGGAACAGATCCGCGAGCTGACGCTCAAGTCGATTGCTCCTGCTGCGATCTACGAGGAAGGCAATCTGATCAAACGCTCGATCCGCGATCTGCATTCGTCGGAAATCGACGAAATTCTGGTCGAGGGCGAGGCAGGCTATCGCACCGCCAAAGACTTCATGCGGATGATCATGCCAAGCCACGCGAAAATCGTGCAGCGCTATGACGAGCCGACGCCGCTGTTCGCGCGCTATCAGGTCGAAAGCTATCTGGGCGGGATGTTCAACCCGACCGTGCAGCTGAAATCGGGCGGCTATATCGTGATCGGCATCACCGAGGCCCTGGTGGCCATCGACGTGAACTCGGGTCGTGCCACCAAAGAAGGCTCGATCGAGGACACCGCGCTGAAGACCAACCTCGAGGCCGCCGAAGAGGTGGCGCGTCAGTTGCGTCTGCGCGATTTGGCCGGTCTGATCGTGATCGACTTTATCGACATGGAAGAGCGTCGCAACAACGCCGCCGTCGAGAAGCGCCTGAAAGACAAGCTGAAAACCGACCGCGCGCGCATTCAGGTTGGCCGGATTTCCGGCTTTGGTCTGATGGAGATGTCGCGCCAGCGTCTGCGTCCGGGGATGCTGGAAAGCACCACACAGCCTTGTTCGCATTGCCATGGCACCGGCCTGATCCGTTCGGACGACAGCCTTGGCTTGCAGGTTCTGCGCGCGCTGGAAGAAGAGGGCACGCGCAAGCGGTCGAAAGAAGTTCTGCTGCGTGCGCCGATTGGCATCGTCAACTTCCTGATCAATGGCAAGCGCGAGCATATCGCGCTGATCGAGGCCCGCTATGGCATGGCGGTGCGCATTGAATGCGATCCGACGATGATCAGCCCCGATTTCACCATTGAAAAGTTCAAGACGGCGACGCGGATCGTGGCGGAAACCCCAACCGCGATCTCGGGCAACGCCAGCCTGATGGGCGCGCCGGTGGTCGAAGAAGACGAAGATCTGATCGACGAAGTGGATGAGGTCGAAGAGGCGGAGGAGGTGGAAACCACCGAAGCCACGACCGGCGAGGCCGCGCAGGGCAATGGCAAAAAGCGCCGTCGTCGTCGTCGTCGCAAAAAGCCAGGCCAGAACGGCGAGGCGATGGGCGAAGGCGCAAGCGCAGATGATGCGGATGACGAAGGCGAAGAGACCGCAGCTGAACAGCCTGTGGTGGTGGAGGATGCGGCAAAACCTGCCGGTCCCAGGCGCCGCACCCGCGTTCGTGGTGGCAGCAAAGCCGCCGAAGCTGTGGCAGCGCCTGCTGAAGCAGCTGCGCCAGAGCTGGCCGTGGTCGCCGAAGCGCTAGCAGAACCCAAAGCCGAAGCCGATGTGGTGGTGGTAGAGGCTCCGGCGGCTGAGGCTGAGAAGCCAAAGTCGCGTGGCCGTGGTCGTGCAAAGGCAGCCGCTCCTGTTGCGGAAGCCGTGGTCGGTGATGCCGAAGCCGTCGCACCAAAGCCACGCCGCAGCCGCGCCAAAGCCGCTGTGGTTGTGGCCGAGCCTGCGCCTGAAGTCGCCGCAGCGCCTGCGCCTGTAGCGGCAGAGCCCGCAGCCGTGGTCGAAGCTCCCGCTCCGGCAGCCGTTGCTCCCCCAGCGCCAGAAGCTGTCGCTGAACCGGCCCCTGTCGCCGCCCAGCCTGAAGCTGTGGCAGAGCCCGATGATGGCGAGCCAAAGCCGAAAAAGCGCGGCTGGTGGTCCTTGGGACGCTAAGCTGTTGAAGGCTAAGATATTGGGGCGGCGGGGAAACCTGCCGCCCTTTTTTCGCTCTAGGCCCCGCGCCGGATCAGATAGGCGTCGATGCCGCAGCTTTCGCTGCTGCCCAGCAGCTCATGCCCGCTTTGGGCGCAAAAATGCGGCAGATCTATCGCGGCCATTTTATCGGTGGCCAGCACCCGCAAAACCTCGCCCGCAGCCATGCCCATCAGCCGCTTGCGCGCGCGCAGCACTGGCAGCGGGCACAAAAGCCCCGCGCAATCAATCTCGACGTCCCACTGCATCTTCGCCTCCTTGTCGGGCGCAGTTTCGCCTGCCCGCGCAGCCCACGCCAGCCCGAATTGCATGGGTGAAACATTTCCCCACGCGGAAGTGAGCCGCAACCGCGTGACCTTTGCCGAAAACCGCGCTAGATCTGCCAAAACGGAGGCCCCATGTTCGGCATAGACATCATTGACGCAAGCCTGTTCCCCGCCATGCTTGTGGCGCTTTTGGCAGGGGTTCTGTCGTTCCTTAGCCCCTGCGTGCTGCCGATTGTGCCGCCTTATCTGGCCTATATGTCGGGAATTTCCGTCAGCGAGATGAAGGGCGGACGCTCGCCCATCCTTGCAGCGCTGTTCTTTGTGCTGGGGCTTTCGACGGTCTTCATGATCTTTGGCCTTGCGGCCTCGGCCTTTGGGGCGTTTTTCCTTGGCAATGCCGAAACCTTTTCGACTGCCGCAGGCGTGGTGGTGATGATCTTTGGCGCGCATTTTGTGGGCGTGTTTCGCATCGGCTTTCTGGACCGCGAGATGCGGCTGGATGCGGGCGATAAGGGCGGCTCGGCCTTTGGTGCCTATGTTTTGGGGCTGGCCTTTGCCTTTGGCTGGACGCCGTGCATCGGCCCGCAACTGGGCGCGATTTTGTCGCTGGCCGCCCAAGAGGGTAATGTTGCGCGCGGCATGACCCTGCTTGCGGTCTATGCGGCAGGCTTGGGGCTGCCGTTTTTGGCCGTGGCCGCGTTTTTCTCGCGGCTTTCGCCAGCGGTTGCGTTTTTCAAGCGCCACGCCGAGCGGATCGAGCGGATCATGGGCCTGCTGCTTTGGACCATCGGCTTGATGATGCTGACGGGGGGCTTTTCGTCGTTTTCCTATTGGCTGTTGGAACATCTGCCGTTCTTGGCCAGCCTTGGCTAGAATTTGCCCTTGGAAATGCCGCATTCGCTGGTCAGGATAGCGTTGCAGCAACCCGAGGCTTTGATGCAAACCGATCACAGCACCGCCCAGACCGCAGCGCCGTTTCGGCGTCGCGTGTTCTATATTCCGGGCTATGATCCTATCCACCCGCGCCGCTACCGCGAGCTTTATCGCAAAGAGGGCAGGGATCAGGCGCAGATCTCGGGCTATGGCTTAGAGCTGACACCCAAAACCACCAAGGGCCCCTATGGTTGGCATGTGGCGGGCCAGTTTGGCGCGGCGCGCGCTGAGGCGGATATCGAGGTTCTGGTCTGGTCTGACATCGTCAAAACCTCGATGCAGCAGGGGATTGCAGCGACTTATGTGCAGCTTTTGCGCACCGCTTGGGCCTATATCGGCTCGGGCGCGCTGTTTCGGCTGATGCGGCTGCGCAAGGGGCCGATGATCGCGGCGCTTTATCCGATTGTGTTTTTGCTGGTGCAACTGGGGCTGGCCTGTCTCACGGGCTGGGGGCTGGGCGGGCTTGCAGCACGGCTGCATCCGGTTTTGGGCTGTGGCGTGGCGCTTGCGGTGATCTGGGCGGCGCTGTCGCTGTTTCGGCGCTGGGACAATAAGATTTTTGCCTATTACCTGATGCATGACTATGCCTATTCGGCGCAAGCGGGCGGGGCCAATCCGCCCGAGCTTGAGGCGCGGATGGCCGCCTTTCGCGCGCCATTGCGCGCCAGCCTGACCGAAGGCTATGACGAGGTGCTGGTGGTTGGCCATTCCTCTGGCGCGCATCTGGCGGTGTCGATCTTGTCGGACCTGCTGCGCGAGGGGCTGCCAGAGCGGGCGAGTGCGCTGGCGTTTCTGTCGCTGGGGCAGGTGGTGCCGATGGTGTCTTTCCTGCCGCAAGCGCGGCGGCTGCGCGCCGATCTTGCCTATCTGTCGGCGCAAGATCAGCTGGCTTGGGTCGATGTCACCGCCCCCGGCGACGGCTGCGCCTTTGCGCTTTGCGATCCGGTGGCGGTTACTGGCGTGGCTCCGGCTGGCAAGCGCTGGCCGCTGGTGGTTTCGGCGGCCTTCACCCAATCGCTAAGTCCGCAACGCTGGTCTGCGCTGCGTTGGCGGTTTTTTCGGCTGCATTTTCAGTATCTTTGCGCTTTTGATCGGCCCAAGGATTACGATTATTTCCAGATCACCGCAGGCCCGCTGCCGTTGCGACAGCGCTACGCGGGCCGCATGGCCTCGAAAAGCCGGATCGAGACGCCACTTTCTGGCTATCGAGACATGCTATGACCGCGCCAAAACCGAAAGCCCGCGCTGATCGGGTATCCCTTTGGCACTATCTGCGGCTGTTTCGCGCCGATATCCTGTCTGCACAGCCAGCGCGGCTCTATCGGGCTTGGATGGCCGAATTTCGCACGCCGTTTTTCCGCAGCTATCTGTGCAACGATCCGGCCTTGGTGGCGCGGGTCTTGGTCGAGCGTCCCGAAGATTTCCCAAAGTCCAACCGCATCAGCGAGGGGTTGCGGCCGATCTTGGGCAATTCGGTTTTCGTCACCAATGGCGAGGTTTGGAAGCGGCAGCGCCGGATTATTGATCCGGCTTTTGAGGGCGGGCGGCTGCGCGATACCTTTCCGGCCATCGCGGCGGCGGGGCAGGCGGCGGTGGCGCGGATGCCCTTGGGCGTGGTCGAAGTCGAGGCGGAAATGAGCCATGCCGCTGCCGATGTGATCTTTCGCACGCTGTTCTCGATCCCGATCGAAGATCAGATCGCCTCGCAAGTCTTTGACGCCTTTCGCGACTATCAACGCACCCAGCCTTTGCTGAACTTGGCGGCCTTTCTGCCCCTGCCTGCTTGGGTTCCGCGGTTTCATCGGCGTGGCACCAAGGCTTCGGCGGCCAAGATCCGCGCGCTGATCACCCAGATGACCGAGGCGCGCGCCGCCCAAATTGCCGCAGGCACCGCCCCCGATGATCTGGCAACCAAGATCATGACCACGGCCGATCCGCTGACCGGCGCCTGCTTTGAGACGTCCGAGATGGTCGATCAGGTGGCGATCTTCTTTCTGGCCGGCCATGAGACCAGCGCCTCGGCCTTGGCTTGGGCGCTGTTGATGCTCGCGCTTTATCCACAGGTGCAAGAGCAGGTCGCAGCCGAGGCCGCAGCCTTGGGCGATGCGCCAGATTTCGCCGCGCTGTCCAAGCTGCGCTATACCCGTGATGTGTTTCGCGAGGTGCTGCGGCTTTATCCGCCGGTGCCGATGATGGTGCGCGAAAATACCGCGCCCGAGGATTTGCGCGGGCGTTTGGTGGCAAAGGGCGGGCAGATCGTGCTAAGCCCCTGGCATTTGCACCGGCATGAACGCATCTGGAAAAATCCCGATGATTTTGACCCAAGCCGTTGGCAGACCGAGGAAAATAGGGCCTGCGCGCGCGATGCCTATCTGCCGTTTTCCGCCGGACCAAGGGTTTGCACTGGGGCTGGCTTTGCCATGGTCGAGGGGGTCTTGCTGCTGGCGCAATTGGCGCGCGGCTTTCGGTTTGAACCGGTTGCGGGCGAAGATCCGGTGCCCGTCGCGCATCTGACGGTGCGCGCGCGCGATGGCATCAGGCTGCGGATCAGCCGCCGCTGAGGCGGCGCAGAATAAACACCCGGATCGCCGAGGCAAGGCCGACATCGGCCTCGCGGCTGCCGTCAATTTGGGCGGCCAGCGCGTTCAGCGTCTTGCCCTCGGCCTCGGCAATCTCGCGAAAGGCCTGCCAGAACGCCAGTTCCAGCGACACGCTGGTGCGGTGGCCGCGCAGGGTCAGCGAGTGTTTGACGGGGCGGCCGCTCATGGCGCGTCGTCGCGCTGGTGGCCATCCAGATCGCGCTTTTCTTTTTCAAGCCGGGCGGCGTCCAGCGCCTTATCGGTCTTGCGCCGCCCGTATTTCACCGAGTTTGCATCCGCCTGCGCGCGGGCCTTGGCCTGATCTTTGGCCTTTCGGGCCGCGCGCAGATTGATGATTTCTGCCATGATCAGCCTTTGGGGCCGATCATATCTTCGGGCCGCACCACGCGGTCAAAGGTTTCGCCGTCGACATAGCCCAAGGCAATCGCCTCTTCGCGCAGGGTGGTGCCGTTTTTATGCGCGGTTTTGGCAACTTTGGTGGCGGCATCATAGCCGATGGTCGGTGCAAGCGCTGTCACCAGCATCAGCGATTCCTTCATCAGCTTGTCGATACGGGCGGTATTGGCTTGGGTGCCGACCACCATATTATCGGTAAAGCTGCCCGCCGCATCGCCCAAAAGCTGCATGGATTGCAAGACGTTATAGGACATCATCGGGTTGTAGACGTTCAACTCGAAATGACCCTGCGATCCGGCAAAGCCCACGGCCGCGTCATTGCCCATCACATGTGCGCAGACCATGGTCAGCGCTTCGGCTTGGGTCGGGTTGACCTTGCCCGGCATGATCGACGAGCCTGGCTCGTTTTCAGGCAGGATCAGTTCGCCCAGACCCGAACGCGGGCCAGAGCCCAGCAGCCGCAAATCGTTAGCGATTTTGAACAGGCTGGCGGCCACGGTTTTCAAAGCACCCGAGAACATCACCATGGCGTCATGTGCTGCAAGGGCTTCGAACTTATTGGGGGCGGTGACAAAGGGCAGATCGGTGATCGCAGCGATTTCAGCCGCGACGCGGGTATCCCAGCCGACGCGGGTGTTCAGGCCGGTGCCGACCGCCGTGCCGCCCTGCGCAAGCTCGTAAATATCGGGCAGGCACATCTTGACCCGCGCGATGCCCTTGGCGACTTGGGCGGCATAGCCCGAGAATTCTTGGCCCAGCGTCAGCGGTGTCGCATCTTGGGTATGGGTGCGGCCAATCTTGATAATGTCTTTGAATTCAACCGCTTTGGCATCCAGTGCCGCGTGCAGTTTTTGCAGCCCCGGCAGCAGCACATCGCGCGCCATCATGCCAATGGCGACATGCATCGCAGTGGGGAACGTGTCGTTCGAGGATTGCCCCATGTTGCAGTGATCATTGGGGTGGACAGGCTTTTTGCTGCCCATCACGCCGCCCAACATCTCGATCGCGCGGTTCGAGATCACCTCATTGGCGTTCATATTCGACTGGGTGCCCGACCCGGTCTGCCAGACCACCAGCGGGAAGTTGTCGTCGAACTTGCCGTCGATCACTTCTTGCGCGGCGCGGGCGATGGTGGTGCCCAGATCTTTGTCCAGATCGCCTTGGGCAATATTAACCAAAGCGCAGGCCTTTTTGATCACCCCAAGCGCGCGAATGATCGCGACGGGCTGGCGTTCCCAGCCGATGGGGAAGTTCATGATCGAGCGCTGCGTTTGCGCGCCCCAGTATTTGTCTGCAGGAACTTCAAGCGGGCCAAAGCTGTCGGTTTCGGTGCGGGTGGCGGACATGTGCAAGCCTCCTATTTGGGATAGGGGCGGCATAACGCGGAAGGGTTAAGAATTCAATCTGTATGCGACAGTATACTGAAGATTGCGGCTTTTAGGCGCGGTAAAAATGATAAACCCGCGCGGGCGGCAGATTGAGCCAGACTTTTGGCCCCTTGCGCACGCTTAGACCCAGATCCGCCATCACATCGGGAGAAATTGGCAGGTTCGGCCCATAGGTGAACTGGCTGAACACCCCATCGGGGGCCAAAATGTCAAAACCGGCTTTCACAATCGCATGGCGCAAGCCGCTGGGCATCGACAACAGCGGCAGGCCCGAGATCACCCGCGCCACGCCCTTTGGCACAAGGTTGGGCGCAAGCTGGGCGGCGGCGCTGTGGATCGTTACCCCCGGCAGAGTTTGGCGCAGATGTGTGACAAAATCGGGGCTCATCTCGAACAGGGTGATATCGGCGGGCGCCACTCCTGCCGCCAGAATGCCCCGCGTCAAAGCGCCGGTGCCGGGGCCAAATTCAACCACCCGGCCAGAGCTTGGCCCCAAGCCCTGCGACATTGCTTTTGCAAGCCAAGGCGAAGACGGCGCGATTGCCGAGATTTGTTTAGGTTTCGAAAGAAGTTGTCGTAAAAAAACCTGTGCTTCGTGGGCCATACTGGCCTCCAGACTAAAAATCCGCTGTTACTGTTTGCGGAACTTATCAAGACTGAGGATCTGTGCCTCGCCTTGCGGCGGCGGTGTTGGATCGTCTTCTGGGCCCTCATCCTCGTCGTCTTCGTCGTCCTCATGGCTTTCAAAGCGCAGGCCGAACTCGACCGAAGGGTCGACAAAGGTGCGCACCGCGTCAAAGGGGATCACCAAATGCTCTGGCTGATTGCCGAAGTTCAGCGTGATTTCAAAGCCGTCATCGGTGACGATCAGATCTTCAAACCAGTGCTGCACCACGATCGTCATCTCACCCGGATAGCGCGAGCGTAGCCAATCGGCCATGACAACTTCGGGCACCGTGGTGTCAAAAGTGATGAAGAAATGGTGATCGCCGGGCAGGCCAGCTGCTGCAACATCGCTGAGAACGGTCTGGATCAAGCCCCGCATTGCGCGGTGCATCAGCAGTCCGTATTCAATCGACTTTGTCATGAGCAGCCCCTTCTAATTGTGGTCAGCATAGGGGATTCGGCCTCAAAGGGAAGGGGGCAGCGTGACGATTGCTGCAAGTGCAGCGCTGGTCAGGGCACAAAGCGCCAAGACCCAGCCAAGCGGCCAATGCCTGCGCAACAGCAGATAGGCCGCCACGATCAAGAGCGCGATTGGCAGCGGGCGTAAACTGCTTGGATCCGGCAGATTAAGCCGCAGCGGGCCAAGCCAGATCGGCAGGCTTGCGGTAAACAGCACATGGCCTGCAAACCAAAGCGAGAGGCTGGCAATCACACCAACAACGGCGGCGGTGATGGCCTGTAAGCCCGCCGCAAGACGGGGGGCTTGGCGCAGATGCGCAATCCACGGGCCACCCGCGAATATCCATAAAAAGCAGGGTGCAAAGGTCATCCAAAGCGCTGTGGCGGCACCGGCAAGCCCCATCAGCAGCCCCGATTTTGCCGCCGCCACAAAGCCCACAAACTGCGTCACAAGGATTAATGGCCCGGGCGTGGTTTCGGCAAGGCCCAGGCCGTCGATCATTTGTGGCAGACTAAGCCATTGTTTTTGCTGCACCACCTCTTGCGCCATCCAAGCCAGCACCGCATAGGCGCCGCCAAAGGTCAGCAGCGACAGTTTCGAAAAGAACAGTGCGATCTCGGCCAGCAAGGGTGGGGCAAAGCCCAGCATTAGCGCAAGTGGTCCCAGCCAAACCGTGCCCCAGATCGTGGCGGCGCGCAGGCTTTGCCGCCAGGGTTTCGCTGTGTTTTCAGCGCGGTGGGCGATAGGGCTGCGCAAAAATCCCCAAAGCGCTGCGCTTAGAATCACCAGCGGAAATGGCAGGGCAAAGACCGCCAGCGCCGTGAAGGCCAGTGTGGCGATCACCCTCTGCTGTGGTGTTTTCAGCGCGCGCTTGGCCACCCGCAGCAGCGCTTCGATGACCACGGCCAGTACCGCGGCTTGCAGGCCGGCAAACAGACCAGCCACCAGCGGAATTTCGCCCCAAGTGACGTAAATCATGGATAAAAGCAGCACCACAACCGCGCCTGGCAGCACGAATAATCCGCCCGCAATCAGCCCGCCGAGCGTGCCATGCTTGCGCCAACCGATCCATGTGGCCAGTTGCATCGCCTCGGGCCCAGGCAGCAGCATGCAAAACGAGAGCGCCGAAAGATAGTCTTGCTCGCTGAGCCAGCCGCGCTTTTCCACCACCTCGCGGTGCATCAGGCTGATTTGCGCGGCCGGACCGCCAAAAGACAGCAGACCAATGCGCAAAAACACCGCCGTCAGATCGGCCAAGCTGGCTGGGGGCATTGTCACTAACCTGTTGTAAAACTGTCATATTCGTCGCGAATAGACGCGAAGCAGGTTAGGCCTGCCATCTGGTTTTGCATAGGGGGAAAGTGCCGGATTCTGTTGCCAGGTTCCGGCGGACCCCGCCCTACGCGGCTAAGCGCAGGGACTTAGTTTCGGCGACTCGAACTGCTTACGCAGCCAAAGCCATTGCCGGAGCACGGTTGTCATTTGCAACTGTACGTTTCGGACCGATAACGGTGGTACCTCACCGAGCAAAAGCTGGCCCCTTTAGACGTTCGTCGATCCTATTTCGACCCCAAGCACCTGCAAAGACAGGGGTATTGGTGGAGTCGTCGGGTACCGCCCCCGAGTCCGAGCCGTGTATTATGGGTGCGTTTATCGCCATAGTCGCAAGCAAGCCTGCGACAGCTTTAATATAGGGCGGCGCGCAGGCAGGTGCAAGGCGCTTGCGTCACGACAGTCGCAGGGCAGGTTTGATCCGGCGCATCGCGTCAGGAAATCCCCTCCAGATCAACCAGCCGCGCATTGATAAACACCGGATTGGCGCGGCGCAGCACCGGCCGACCGGCCTTTTTGAATTCTAGGATCTGTTCGAAGATATAGAACAGCAAAAAACCATGGTCGTTCATGAAATCAGCCAGCCGCTGATAGGGCACATGGGTGGTGTTATAACGGTTCATGCCGGCCTCGACCTGAATAAAGTCGATGCAGCCAAGCGAGGGCGCAAAGCCTTGCAACACCTCTAGATCATGGCCCTCGGTGTCGATCTTGAGATAAGAGACATGCTCCAGACCAAGCCGTTTCAGTACCGCCGCGCCTTGGTGGATGGCCACCTCGATGCCGGTTTCGGGGTCGTGGTCCGAGAGAACGCGGTTTTGAGTGGAAATTGCGCTGTCTGACATTTGCAGCAGCGCAGGCTTGGCCCCCAGACCGATCTGATGCGCCATAATGCTGTCATGACCGCGGGTATTGGCCAGCAATTTGCGATAGCTGGCGGGAAAGGGTTCAAAGCAATGCACCATGGCCTGCGGATAGGCCTTGATGAACCCCAAGGCGCTTTGACCGACATTGGCCCCCACATCCAAGATCACCGAGGGCGTCCAGCCCTTGATCCGCCGCGAGATGACGGTGAATTCGGTGGTTTCGACGGCTTTTGTGGCGGCCATCTGGGCCTTTCTGGCTTGAAAATACGAGCCCGCGAGATGCTGAAAACACCGCCCAAACCAAGGGCTTGGGCGGTGGCGTGTTGTGTGATCAGAAACCGGATTTGATCAGTTCGAATTCCTGAACCATCTTGTCACGGAAGCCTGGGTCAATTGGCACCTGAGCCAGCAACGTGGTGTCGATTGGGTCAACGTCGCCTGCTTTCAGATCTGCAAGCGGAATATCTTTCAAGGCAGCGTCATTGGCGCTGGCATAGCCAAAATTCGCCAAAAGACCCTTGGCAGAATCATGCTCGAGCCAAGCGTTGATGAAATCATAGGCCTGATCTTCCGAGCCCGGCGCGTCTTTGAAGTTCACATAGCCGCAGAACCAGCTTGAGACGCCTTCGCTTGGGCTGCGCTGAAACGCCACTGGCACGCCTTCGCTGCGCATATTGGCAACGGCGTCGTTCCAGTTCCACGAGATGTCAATCTCGCCCGATTTCATCAACTGCGCCAATTCGGCCGGATCGACCCAATAAGTTTTCACGTTCTGATGCGCCTGACGCAGCCAAGCGGCGGCGGCGGTGAATTGAGCGTCGGTCACATTGGTCCAATCCGACACGCCTGTGGCCAGATAGGCCAGCGAGAAGGCATCATCGGTGTTGTCGGGCAGCGAGATTTTGCCGGCATATTTTGGGTTCACGAAGACTTGCAGCGAGGCGACGTCTTCGGCGGGCACCTTTTCGGTGTTATAGGCAATGGCGGTATAGGCGTAATCGGTTGGAATATACCAAACCCCTGCCTCATCCGCGAAAATCTTCGAATCCTTAAAACGCGGCGCAATATTGGCGTATTCTGGGATACGGCTGACATCCCAAGGCTCGATCAGCCCGGCGTCACGGTATTTCTGCACCATCTGCGAGCATGGATGCGCCACATCGGCCTTAAAGCCCGAAGAAACTTTCTGGAAAGCCTCGTCGTCATCGCCAAAGAAGGCATAGGTCGGCATGCCATGCTTGGCAATAAACGAGGTGATCAGCGATGGCTCTTCAAAGCCGGCCCAGTCAAAGACGGTCAGATTGACGTCCTCGCCATGAGCGACAGAGGCAAAAGCCAAGGCGGCGGCGGTGCTGGTCAGTAGGGTTTTAACTTTGGTCATGGAGGCTCCTCGGTTGGTGGGTTCGGTGCCAGATTTGCTTCTGACTTGCCGAAATCGCATTTAAGCTAGATTGGCTCTGGTCTTGTCTCAAGGTCTTATTGCAAGATCGGCGCGGAAAGGGGCGTTTGACAAGACTTCCCCTACGTCAATTCGGAAAATTTGATCAAATCGAGGGCAGATGATGGGTTTCAAGGCACTTGTGATGGAGCAGCAGGGCGATGCAGGGGCGGTTGCGGTGCTGCGCGATCTGGAGATCTCGGCGCTGCCCGAAGCCGAGGTGACGGTGGCTGTCGACTATTCGACGCTGAACTATAAAGACGGGTTGTGCCTTTCGGCCAAAGGTGGCGGTTTGGTGCGCAACTATCCGCATGTGGCGGGCATCGATTTTGCCGGCGTTGTCGAGGCGTCGGACGATCCGCGCTACGCGGCGGGCGACCGGGTTGTGCTGACAGGCTGGCGGGTGGGCGAGGCGCATTGGGGCGGCTATGCGCAAAAGGCGCGGGTCAAGGCCGATTGGCTGGTGCCGCTGCCCCAGGGCCTCAGCACGCGCCAAGCCATGGCGGTTGGCACGGCAGGCTTTACCGCGATGCTGGCGGTGATGGCGCTGGAAGATCATGGGCTTACGCCAGAAAAGGGCGAGGTTTTGGTCACCGGCGCTGCGGGCGGTGTGGGGTCAGTGGCCACCGCTATTCTTGCCGCGCGCGGCTATCAGGTGGCGGCGGTCACCGGCCGGCCCGAGACGGCGGACTATCTGCACGCCCTGGGGGCATCGCGCATCGTGGCGCGCGAGGAGCTGGCCGAGACGGTCAAGCGCCCGCTTGAAGCGGAAACTTGGGCTGGATGCATTGACGCCGTGGGCGGCGCGATGCTGGCGCGGGTCTTGGGCCAGATCAAACACGGCGGCTCGGTTGCAGCCGTGGGGCTTGCGGGCGGCTCGGCGCTGCCTGCATCGGTCATTCCGTTTTTGTTGCGCGGCATCAACCTTTTGGGGATTGATTCGGTGCTTTGCCCCTTCGAGCGGCGCAAGCTGGCTTGGGCCCGCATCGCGGCAGAGCTGCCGATGGCCAAGCTGGAAAGCATGGTGCGCGAGGTCGGTCTTGGCGATCTGCCACAGCTTGGCGCCGATATTTTGACCGGCGCGGTGCAGGGCCGCGTGGTTGTGGATCTGAACAAATGAGCGAGACAGCAGCGATGACATCTCTTGATATGACCTTCGTGCGCAGCCAGTTTCCGGCCTTTGCGCAAGATTTGACCGCCAGCCATGCGTTCTTTGAAAATGCGGGCGGCTCTTACCCCTGCGCCCAAGTGGTGGACCGGCTGCATCGGTTTTACACCGAGCGTAAGGTGCAGCCCTATGGCCCCTATCCTGCCGCCCAAGCTGGCGGGGCCGAGATGGACGAGGCCCGCGCGCGGCTTGCCGCGATGATGGGTGTGGCGGGGCCGCAGGTGTCTTTTGGGCCTTCGACCTCGGCGAACACTTACGTTTTGGCGCAAGCGGTGCGGCAATGGTTGCGCGGCGCGAATGCGGCGATTGTGGTGACAAATCAGGACCATGAGGCCAATTCAGGCGTCTGGCGCAGGCTGGCGGATGAGGGCATCGAGGTGCGCGAGTGGCAGATTGATCCTGTCACAGGCAGCCTTGATCCGGCGGGACTAGCAGCACTTTTGGCCGACGGTCGGGTGAAACTTGTGGCCTTTCCGCATTGCTCGAATGTGGTGGCCGAGATCAACGACGTATCAGCCATTTGCGAGATTGCCCGTGCCGCAGGCGCGCGCACCGTGGTCGATGGCGTGTCCTATGCCCCGCATGGCTTTCCCGATTTTCCAGGCCTTGGCTGCGATGTCTATTTGTTTTCTGCCTATAAAACCTATGGGCCGCATCAGGGCATCATGGTGATCACCGAAGATTTTGGCGCAGAACTGCCCGCGCAGGGCCATTCGTTTAATGCAGGGTCTTTGTACAAACGCTTTACCCCCGCTGGCCCCGATCACGCGCAGATTGCGGCTTGTGCGGGCATGGCCGATTATATCGACGCGCTGCACGCGCATCACTTTGCCCCCGAAGCCGATCCGGCAGCGCGCAACCGCGCGGTGCATGGGCTGATGCGGGCGCAAGAGGTGGCGGCGGTCGCGCCCTTGCTGGACTATCTGGCGGCGCGCAACGATCTGCGCTTGTTGGGCCCAAGGCGGGCCGAGGACCGCGCGCCCACCGTGGCCGTGGCCTTTGACCGCGCAGCCGAGCCGATTTCCGAGGCGCTGGGCCGCGAAGGCATTGCCTGCTGGGCGGGCGATTTCTATGCCGTGCGGCCTTTAGAGGCGATGGGTGTTGATCTGGGGCGCGGTGTGCTGCGGATGTCTTTGGCCCATTACACCAGCGCCGAAGATGTGGCGCGCCTGATCGCAGCGCTTGACCGCGTGCTGTAACCGCGGGCAGGGGGGCTGCGGCCCCCCTTTTGTTAAGATTTCTGACTTTCTGAGATGTGCGAGTGATCCAAGGCCCGTTTTCGGGCGTAAACCCTTGAAAGAACGTGGGTTGGGATGACAAAAACACCTTTGATTTTATGGTTTCGACGGGATTTGCGCCTGTCGGATCATCCCATGCTGGCCGCCGCTGTTGCAACAGGGCGGCCTTTGCTGCCTGTGTTCATCCTTGATCCTGAAACCGAGGCGATGGGGGCCGCAGCGCGGTTTCGCCTTGGGCTAGGGCTTGCGCATTTTGGCGGCGTTTTGGCGGATATCGGCTCGCGGCTGATCCTGCGGCGCGGGGCGGCTTTGCCGGTTTTGCGCGCCCTGTTGGCCGAGACGGGGGCAGCAGGGGTCTATTGGCAGCGCATGTATGACCCCGCCGCCAAGACCCGCGACGCCGAGGTAAAGGCAAGTCTGCGCGCCGATGGTTTTGAGGCTGAAAGCTTTTCAGGCGCGCTGCTGATCGAACCTTGGCAGGTCGCAACGGGGACGGGCGGCTATTACAAGGTCTATACGCCGTTCTGGCGCGCGGTTTCGGCGCGCGGCTTTGCACCGCCAGTGCCCGCCCCTGCGCATCTGCCAGCCCCAGAGCTTTGGCCTGCGTCCGAGGATCTGGGCAGTTGGCAGATGGGCGCTGCGATGCGGCGCGGTGCGGGCGTTGTGCTGCCGCATCAGCGGGTTGGCGAAGCGGCAGCGCTGGCGCGGCTGGATGGCTTTATCGCAGCCTCGGTGGCCGATTACCGCATCGAGCGCGACTTTCCAGCCGAGACGCAGGCGACCTCGGGGTTGTCTGAAAATCTGGCTTGGGGTGAAATTGGCCCGCGCACGATCTGGGCGGCGGGGCAGCGGGCGCTGCACCAAGGCGCCGCTGGGGCCGAGCATTTTTGCAAAGAACTGGTCTGGCGCGAATTTGCCTATCATCTGCTGCACCATGCGCCGCAGATCGAGACAACCTGTTGGCGGCCCGAATGGGAAGGCTTTGGCTGGCGCGGCGATAACGCCGATGCCGAACGCTGGCGCCGCGGCATGACGGGCGAACCCTTTGTCGATGCCGCCATGCGCGAGGTTTATGTCACCGGCCGCATGCACAACCGCGCCCGCATGATCGTGGGGTCTTATCTGACCAAACATCTGCTGACCGATTGGCGCGTTGGGCTGGCTTGGTTTGCCGAAGTGCTGACCGATTGGGATCCGGCGGCAAATGCCATGGGCTGGCAATGGGTTGCAGGTTGCGGTCCCGATGCCGCACCGTATTTTCGGGTGTTCAATCCCGCAGGTCAGGCCGAGAAATTTGACGCCGATCAACGCTATCGGCGGCGCTGGATCGCCGAGGGCGCGCGTGTGCCGGCAGCTCAGGCCTTGTCGTTTTTTGACGCTTGCCCCAAAAGCTGGGGGCTTGACGCAAGCGCGCGTTATCCGGCACCGATAGTAGAACTGGCAGAAGGGCGGGCGCGGGCTTTGGCGGCCTATAGCGCGCAAAAAGAAGGGAACGGCGGAAATGATGGCGACGTCTGAGGCAATGGCAGGTCCATCTGCGGGGATTTTAACCTCGACCCAAGGGCAAAGCAATTTGCCGCGCTATTTCGGCGCGGTTTTTGCGATTGCCAAGCGGCTGCAACGCGGGCGGCTGGATTTTGTGCTGCCTGATGGCCGCCGCTTTCGCATTGAGGGCGCCGAGGCGGGCCCCGTAGCTGAACTGACCTTGCACAGCAATGATGTCTTTGCCCGCCTGATCCGCGAAGGCGATTTGGGGTTCAGCGAGGCCTACGTCGAAGGCGAATGGTCCAGTCCCGATCTGATGGCTTTTATGGATCTGGTGCATCAGGGCAACAACGATGTCTACGACAGCTTCCCCGGCATGGGAATGATGCGGCTGTTTGAAAAGCTGCGGTTCTGGATGCAATCCAACACCAAACGCGGCGCAAAAAAGAATATCGCGGCGCATTACGATCTGGGCAATGACTTCTACAGCCTTTGGCTGGATGACAGCATGACCTATTCCTCGGCGCTGTTTGCCGATGGGCAAGAAAGCCTCGAGACCGCGCAGGCGCGCAAATACGCCTCGATGGTCGACCGCATGGGCGTGCAGGCGGGCGATCACGTGCTGGAGATTGGCTGCGGCTGGGGCGGCTTTGCCGAATATGCCGCGAAAGAGCGTGGGCTTCGGGTGACGGCGCTGACGATCTCGCAGGCGCAACATGATTACGCCGTGGCGCGGATGGCGCGGCTTGGCCTGTCGGATCTGGTTGAAATTCGGATGCAAGATTACCGCGATGTGCGCGGTGAATATGACGGCATCGCCAGCATCGAGATGTTCGAAGCCGTGGGCGAGGCCTATTGGCCCAGCTATTTCCGCACCCTGCGCGCAAGGCTGAAACCCAAGGCGCAGGCGGTGGTGCAGGTGATCACCGTGCAGGATGACCGCTTTGCCACATACCGTAAGAACGTTGATTTCATTCAGAAATACATCTTCCCGGGCGGAATGCTGCCCTCGGCTGCAATCTTGGCGCAAGAGGCGGGCAAGGTGGGGCTTGCTGTCACCGATACGCTGGAATTTGGCCGCAGCTACAGCCAGACCCTTCGGCGTTGGTATGATGTGTTCAATGATCGCTGGTCCGAAGTGGAAAAGCTGGGCTTTGACGCGCGGTTTAAACGGATGTGGAACTTTTATTTGACCTCTTGTGCTGGAACCTTTGAAGGAGGAAACTGTGAGGTAATACAAGTGACGTTTACACGACCCTAGTGTGTGTGAGGATGCGATGCCAACTGCGGCGAAACTGGTGGCAGGCGTGATATTTGCGGTTCTAGCTTTCTTTGCCGCACAGGCCTATGCCGCCCAACTGCCCGCAACCAGCAGCCCAGCTTGGATGCGCGAAATCGCGGCAGTTACCGGAGCCGTGCTGGGCTGGTCGACGCTTGGCGCCAAAGGTCGGCACCAAAACTTTGGCAAGGCCGCAGGCGCTGGGCTGCGTACAAGCCTGTTTATAGTGATCTGGGCCCTGTTGTTTTTGGCGATTTATCTGATGCTGAAGCGCTCGATCAGCGGAAAATATCACGGTTTGGTTGAGGCGCTTTTAAGCGTGTTTGATATCTTTTATGCGCAGGGCCGCTTGCTGGTGCAGCCAGATGTGCTGCTGATTTTGCTGGCTGGCGGGGTCTTGGGCGGGCTTGCGACCGAATGGGCCGCGCGGCGGTTTACATGAGCGAGGGCTGCTTTCTCTGGGGGGTGCTGCGCTATCCGCCGCTGTGGAGGGGCCGCGATCTGGATTTCGAGCCTGCCAGTCTGCGCGGCGTGATGGTGGCGGCCGATCCCGAGACAGGCGCTGCGCTGCTGGTAAGCCAGCACGACGGGCTGGCTCAGGGGGCTTTGCTGCGCGGACTTGCGGCGGAAGACTTACAGACGATGGCGGCGCTCGAAGGCAACAGCCTAAGGTGCGCGCGCGTGACGGTCGAGCTGGCGCAGGGCGGACAGGTTCAAGCCACAGCACTGCTGCCGCAAACCGCGCTGGCAGATCAGGGCTTTGCGGCTTGGGATTTGGCGCAATGGGCGGCGCGTTACGGCGCGGAATACGCGTTGGTGGCGCAAGCCGAGGTTGAGGCCGCCCGGCTTGGCCCGCTGCTGGCCCGGGCGGGGGCCCGCCTGCGCGCCGCAGCCCAAGTGGCACCGGTGACGCGGCGCCACTCCGCTGGCACCCAAGATGTTGCCTGTCAGGCCCTGCGCCAACCCTATAAACGGTTTTTCGCGGTGGAAGAGGCCGATCTGCGCTTTCGCCGCTTTGATGGCAGCCTCAGCCCGCAGGTCACCCGCGCCGGCTTTATCAGCTGTGACGCGGTCACGGTGCTGCCCTATGATGCGCAGCGCGACCGTGTGCTTTTGGTCGAGCAATTCCGCACCGGCCCCTTCCTGCGCGGCGATCCGCAGCCTTGGCAACTTGAAGCGATTGCAGGACGCATAGACGCGGGCGAAACCCCCGAAGAGGCCGCCCGCCGCGAGGCGCTGGAAGAGGCAGGCTTGACCCTGACCGCCTTGCTTCCGGTGGCCCAGTATTACCCCTCCCCGGGCATTCTGACCGAGTTCCTCTACAGCTATCTCGCCCTCACCAACCTCCCCGACCATGCCGCAGGGATCTTTGGCCTCGCCGAAGAGTCCGAGGATATTCGCGGCCACCTGATCTCCTTTGATCAATTGATGGCCTTGGCGCAATCGGGTGAGATCGGCAATGGACCTTTGCTGCTCTTGGCCTATTGGCTTGCCGCCAACCGTATCCAGCTGCGCCGTGCCTGTCCTGCTTCATCTGTCTAAAAATATCCCACGGGGGTGCGGGGGTGTGAAACCCCCGCTTTTGGCCAGATCGAAGACCGACCAAATCGGTCGAGAGCTGCTTGCCGCGCAGCGGGGGTTTCACACCCCCGCACCCCCGTGGGATATTTTTAGACAGATGAAAGGGCAAGAGTTGCGCCACTTTGGCGGATTTTGCGGCTTGTGCGATGGCTTGGGCTGCAAGAGAGGGTTGCATGAGCTGCGCTGGGTGGCATAACTGGCCAGCACCTCAAGGGAGTCTGGTCTGCATGAGTGACGACAGCCGCAAGATACCCACGCATGAGCTCACCTATGCGCGGCTGCGCGATATGATTTTGTTTGGTGTTCTCGCCCCCGGTCAGCCGGTGACCATTCAGGGGTTGATCGCTGATCTTGGCGCGGGCATGACGCCGGTGCGCGAGGCCATTCGACGTTTGACGGCTGAGGGGGCTTTGTTGCCGCAGGGCAATCGGCGGGTGACGGTGCCACGGCTATTGGGCAGTGATCTGGAGCAGGTGGCTTTTGCCCGGCTGACCATAGAGCCACGACTTGCGGAGCTGGCGACGGCGGCGGTGACGCCTGAGCTGATTGCAGATTTGCAGGATTTGGATGCGCAGGTCGATGCTGCAATTGCTGCGGGCGATGTGCAGGCCTATTTGCAAAGCAATCACGCCTTTCACTTTGCGCTTTACGAGGCGGCGGGAGCGGGGGTTTTGCTGGATATGGCGCGCTCGCTTTGGTTGCGCTTTGGGCCAAGCCTGCGGGTGGTGACGCGGGAGGCGGGGGCTTCGAGCCTGCCGGATGCGCATAAGGAGGCGCTGGCGGCGTTAAGGGCGGGGGATGCGCCGGCGGTGGCCGCTGCGATGGCGCGCGATATCACCCAAGGTGTCGATCATGTGCGGGCGGGGTTGTTGCACGGCGGAATTTGATCAAATTCCTTGAAGCCTGCGCAGATTGCTCTTAGGCTGGGGCAAAGGCTGCCGGAATCGCGGTTGCCATTTGGTCAGGCGAAAGGTCCGCAGATGAATAAGATCACCAACCACATGCCCACGGCAGAGCTTCAGGCGCTGGATGCAGCGCATCACATGCATCCTTTCACCGACAATTCGGCGCTGGCCCAAAAGGGCGCGCGGATCATGACGGCGGGCAAGGGGGTTTGGCTGACCGACAGCGAGGGCCACCGTATTATTGACGGCATGGCGGGGCTTTGGTGTGTTAACATTGGTTATGGGCGCACCTCGATGGGGGATGTGGCCAAGGCGCAGATGGATCAGCTTGCCTATTATAACACCTTCTTTCAGACCAGCCATGTGCCTGCCATCGCACTTGCCGCCAAGATTGCCGAACTGGCACCGGAGGGGATGAACCACATCTTCTTTGCTGGATCTGGGTCAGAGGCCAATGACACCAATATCCGCATGGTGCGGCGCTATTGGGACATTAAGGGCCAGCCTGAAAAGCGCATCATCATTGCGCGGTTGAACGGCTATCATGGCTCGACCATGGGTGGCGGGTCTTTGGGCGGCATGTCGGGCATTCACGCCCATGGCGGCAAGATCGCAGGCATCGTGCATATTGGCGAGCCGAATTGGTGGGAGCAGGGCGGCGATATGACGCCCGAGGCTTTCGGGCTGATGCGGGCGCAAGAGCTGGAGACGATGATCTTGCAGCTGGGCGTCGAAAATGTCGGCGCTTTCATCGGCGAGCCGGTGCAGGGTGCAGGCGGCGTGATCATTCCGCCTTCGACCTATTGGCCCGAGATTCAGCGCATTGTTGATAAATACGGCATTTTGCTGATCGCCGACGAGGTCATCACCGGCTTTGGCCGCACCGGCAATTGGTTTGGCAGCCAGACCTTTGGCATCAAGCCGCATATCATGACCATCGCCAAGGGTCTGTCCTCGGGCTATCAGCCGATTGGCGGCTCGATCGTTTGTGACGAGGTGGCCGAGGTGATGGGCTCGGCGGGCGATTTCAACCATGGCTACACCTATTCGGGCCATCCGGTTGCGGCAGCTGTGGCTTTGGAGAACCTGCGGATCTTGCAGGAAGAAAAGATCATCGAACATGTGCAAAACGTCGCCAATCCGCATCTGGCCAAGCGCTGGGCGGAACTGGCGGATCATCCTTTGGTGGGCGAGGCTAAGTTGGTAGGTCTGATGGGTTCGATTGCGCTGACCCCCGATAAGGCGCATCGCGCCAAATTTGCAGCCGAGACCGGCACTGTCGGCTATCGCTGCCGCGAGCGCTGTTTTGCCAATGATCTAATCATGCGCCATGTTGGCGACCGGATGATCATCTCGCCGCCTTTGGTGATCACGCCGGACGAGATTGATATTCTGGTGGATCGCGCCAAGGTATCGCTGGATGAATGCTACATGGGTCTGAAGGCCGATGGGCTGATGGTTTCGCGCGGCTGAGCAGAGGCGGCTTGCGCGGGCAAACGGGTGGCGGGGAAACCTGCCGCCCGTTTTCTTTTGCCATCCTCAAAGATGACTTTGCTGCTGGATTTTAAAAATCCTTTGGGGCAAAGTTTTGCACAAAGTGTGGATGGGGTAACCAGTGCAAGAGCTTCCGTATCAGACAGTGAAAGCGGCTTTGGTCTTGGCGGCGCAGCATGCCGGGCATTCGATGGAAATCGCTGCGGCCTTGGCGCAATCGGCTTGGTGGTTGGAGAACCGAGGTGTGGCAGGGGTGGATCTGGTGATCGCCTATCTTGAGGCGAGCCGCAAGCTGCGACCCTCCGACCTTGGGGCCAAGCGCGATGATTATGGCAGTTTGCGCTGCATTTGCCCGATTGCTGCCGCCGCCGCCGTGATTGCCGAGCGGGATATTTTGCTAAGCGAAGGGGGCGAGGTGGCCGCAGAGGGCGTGGAATATGGCCTGTTCGGCGGTCCGGCCAGTCCGATGGTCATGGGGGCTATCTTGGCGTTTTATGGTGACGATCAGGGGCTTGGCGTGCGGCTGCGTTTTGGCGAGCAGGTGGTGGTGCTGTGCAAGGCGTTCCTCTGCCACGAAGAAGGGTGGGCGGCCGGCTTGGTGCAGCTGGATGTCGAGGCGTCAGTTGGCACGGATGTGGAGTTTGTCGATCTGTCCCGCTATCAGCCGATCGGGCGTATCGTTGCCTTTGAGCGGCAGATGATGCTGAAACTTCCAAGCAATCGCATGGGGGAAAACGGGACATTGCACCTGATTTGAAGGGTTTTTCGACGGTTCTATCCTGATTTTCATCCCAAGACCGCCAAGAGCGCGGAAAATTATTCTAAAACACCACGGGCCATCACGCGCGGGTTCCAGCCCGCAGGGGATTTCGCTTGCAGGGTTCTTTTCGTGCGGCATCGCTTGAGTTTATGCGCCTTGCAGCCTACACCTAAGGCAAAGATAAAAGGATGCATCATGCGTATTCACCGCGATCTGGCAGAGACAATCGGCAACACGCCGCTTTTGAAATTGAAGCGGGCCTCCGAGATTACCGGCTGCACGATCTTGGGAAAATGCGAGTTTTTGAACCCCGGCCAATCGGTCAAGGACCGCGCGGCGCTGTTTATGATCCGCGATGCGGTGGCCAAGGGGCAGTTGCAGCCCGGCGGCACGATTGTCGAAGGCACTGCCGGCAATACCGGCATTGGTCTGGCTTTGGTCGGTGCCAGCATGGGCTTTCGCACTGTGATCGTTATTCCTGAAACCCAATCGCAGGAAAAGAAAGATATGCTGCGGTTGGCAGGCGCTGAATTGGTGCAGGTGCCCGCAGCGCCCTATAAGAACCCCAACAACTATGTGCGCTATTCGGGCCGCTTGGCGCAGGCCTTGGCGATGACCGAACCCAAGGGTGCTATCTGGGCCAATCAGTTTGACAATATCGCCAACCGCCAAGCCCATATTGAAACCACGGGACCAGAGATTTGGCAGCAAACCGACGGCAAGGTCGACGGCTTTATCTGCGCGGTGGGCTCGGGCGGCACTTTGGCTGGCGTTGGCATGGCCTTGCAGCCCCATGGCGTCAAGATTGGTCTGGCAGACCCCGAGGGGGCGGCCTTGCATGCCTATTACACCACTGGCGCTTTTGAGGCCCCGGGATCCTCGATCACCGAAGGCATCGGTCAGGGCCGGATCACCGCCAATCTGGAAGGCTTTCGCCCAGACATGAGCTACCGGATTTCAGACGCCGAGGCCTTGCCTTTGGTGTTTGAGATGTTGGCTGAGGAAGGCATCTGCCTTGGTGGGTCGTCGGGGATAAATATCGCAGGCGCCATCCGCATGGCGCGCGAGATGGGGCCGGGCCATACTATCGTCACCATCCTGT
This sequence comes from Cypionkella sp., assembly GCF_036782355.1. NCBI lineage: Bacteria > Pseudomonadati > Pseudomonadota > Alphaproteobacteria > Rhodobacterales > Paracoccaceae > Cypionkella > Cypionkella sp. The sequence goes on along the minus strand of NZ_DAIPZF010000009.1, from coordinate 3,578 downwards.
GCGATTATGGCAATCGCTATCAGTCAAAGCTGTATAACCCCGCTTTCCTGAAGGAAAAGGGCCTGCCAGTGCCGACTTGGCTTGACCGCGCGCCACTGACTTTGCCCAGCGTGTTTGAAGAGGCATGAGCTTTCAGCTGAAGACCTTTCTCGCCGTTTTGACGCTGTCGCTTGCCTTTGTAGGGCAGGGCCAAAGCCAAAACCTGCCGTCGGTGGATGCCAGCGGGGCGATGGTCTTGGCGCCTGCAAGCCCTGTGGTGCCACAGCCCGACGCAAGCGCTGCTTTGGATTATACCGCTTGGGGGGCGATGGCTGATCGCGCCGAGGCGGTGATTGCCGCACCTGCCTCGACCACGGCGGCGATTGAACAGCTGCGCAGCCTGCTGGTGGATTGGCGCACGGCATTTTTGGGCGCGCAGAACGCCAATGCAGCCCGCATTGCAACCCTGCGCACCCAGATCGAAGCCTTGGGGCCAGCACCTGCCGAAGGTGCCACCGAAAGCGACGAGATTGCCAAGCGGCGCTCGGAATTGGCCGATCAGCTGGTGCGACTGCAAGCGCCCGGAATTGCCGCCGATGAGGCCTATCAGCGCGCCGATGGTCTGATCCGCGAGATTGACACCCTGCTGCGCGAACGCCAAGCCGATCAGCTGCTGCAACTTTGGCCGATGCCGATCAATCCGGCCAATTGGCCTGCGGCTTTTGGGGCTGCCACCTCGATCACGCTGTCACTTTACAACGAGCTGCGGCTGAAATGGGCCAGCCCAATCGCGCGGGCCGAATTGGCCGATATGCTGCCGGTTGTGCTTGCGCTGTTGGTGTTGGCGGTGGCAATTTTGTGGCGTGGCCGGCTGTGGGTGGATCGCCAGATCGACTGGCTGCAAGACCGCACCTCGGCACGCGGGCAGCGGTTGGTGGCTTTTGCGGCCTCGCTGGGGCAGATTGCCATTCCGCTGGCGGGGGTGGCGCTGATCACGGTGGCGCTGCAAATGACCGCGATGCTGGGCGGGTTAAGTGCGGCGGTTGTCAGCGCTTTGCCGATGATGGGCTTGCAGTTTTTCGGCGTGCGTTGGCTGGGGGGACGGATTTTTCCAACCGCAGCCCATGCGCCATCGCCGCTGGGTTTGGTGACAGAGCGGCGTGGCGAGGGGCGGGTGCTTTCGGCCTCTTTCGGGGTTTTGCTTGCCCTAGAGACCCTGCGGCGGGTGGTATTGGACCAACAACAGGCCAGCGAAGCCGCAACCTCTGTCATTTCCTTTCCGCTGATCGTGATTTGTGGGCTTTTGCTGTTCCGGATGGGGCATTTCTTGCAGCAGCATCTTTCTGCCGCAGAGACGAGCGAGGATAAGCCGGGTTATGTCACGCAATTTGCCCTGCTGCTGGCGCGCGGGGCGATGTTGCTGGGGCTCTTGGGGCCCGTGCTGGCGGCTGTCGGCTATATCTCGGCGGCCTCGGCAATGGTTTATCCTGCGGTGATGTCGATGGGCTTGGTGGCTCTGCTTTTGGTGGTGCAGCAACTGACCGAAGACGGCTATGCTTTGCTGACGCGGCAGGACGAGGATGCCAGCCGGACCGCCCTTGCTCCTGTGCTGATCGGCTTTGCGCTGATGCTGGCGACCCTGCCGCTGTTTGCGCTGATCTGGGGTGCGCGGCTGGCGGATCTGACCGAGCTTTGGACGCAATTCCGCGAGGGCGTGCAGCTGGGCGATACCCGCATCTCGCCCACGGTGTTTTTGATTTTTGCCGCGATTTTTGGTATTGGCTATGGGCTGACCCGGCTGTTTCAAAGCGCGCTGAAGACCAGCGTTTTGCCGCGCACCGCGCTCGATCAGGGCGGGCAGAATGCGGTTGTCTCGGGCATAGGTTATATCGGCATTTTCCTTGCGGCCTTGGTGGGGATCAATGCCGCAGGGATTGATCTGTCTGGCCTTGCAATTGTGGCTGGGGCCCTGTCGGTGGGCATTGGTTTTGGCTTGCAAACGGTGGTGTCGAACTTTGTTTCGGGCATCATTTTGCTGATCGAACGCCCGGTGTCCGAGGGCGATTGGATCGAGGTCGGCACCACCCAAGGCATCGTCAAATCTATCTCGGTGCGCTCGACGCGGATCCAGACCTTTGATCGGTCCGATGTCATCGTGCCAAATTCGGATCTGATCTCGGGGCGGGTGACCAATTACACCCGTTTTAGCCTGTCGGGTCGGCTGATCGTGCCGATTGGGGTGGCCTATGGCTCTGACACCCGCAAGGTCGAGGCCGTGCTGCTCGAGATTGCCGAAGCCCAGCCGATGGTGGTGCTGACCCCGCCGCCGCAGATTGTGCTGGCAGGCTTTGGCGCGGATTCGATCAACTTCGAGATGCGGGTGATCTTGCGCGATGTGAACTTTGGCGTCTCTGTGCGCTCGGAAATCAATCACGAGATCGCGCGTGCCTTCACTGAACATGGCATTGAAATTCCCTTCACCCAGCAGGATATTCACCTGCGCAATATCGACGAATTGGCCGCAGCGCTGCGCAGCATACCGCAGCCCAAGGCCGCCCCGGCAAAAGGAAAGCCAGAGCTATGACGACGCAGCTGCTGTTTCGCGACGATGCCTATCTGCGCGAGGCCAAGACCCAGGTGCTGGGCCATACCCCCGAAGGCGGCATCGTGGTGCAGGCCTCGGTGTTTTACGCCACCAGCGGCGGCCAGCCTGGCGACAGCGGCTTTATTTATTGGGAAGGTCGCAAGCTTGAGATTGCCACGGCGGTGCGGATCGAGGGCGGGCTGATCGCTCTGGTGCCCGCCGAGGCCGCAGCCCTGCCGCGTGAAGGCGTCGAAGTGGTGCAGCAAATTGACTGGACGCGGCGCCATAAACTGATGCGAATGCATACCGCGCTGCATCTTTTGTCGGTGGTGATCCCGCTTCCGGTCACCGGTGGCCAGATCGGAGCCGAGCGCGGCCGGCTGGATTTCATGATGCCAGAGCCGCCCGTGGATGTGGCAGCACTTAACACGGCCTTGAACGCGCTGATCGCCCGCGATTTGGTGGTCAGCACCAGTTTTATCACCGATGCCGAGCTCGAGGCCAAACCCGAGCTGGTCAAAACCATGTCAGTGCGCCCGCCTATGGGGCAGGGGCAGGTGAGGCTGGTCCAGATCGGCGATATTGATCTACAACCCTGCGGCGGAACCCATGTTGCCCGCACCGCCGAAATTGGCCGCGTCGAAATCGGTAAGATCGAGAATAAGGGCAAACAAAACCGCCGCGTGAACCTGATGCTGCTGGCCTAAGGCGCCGCGTTTCGCCTCAAAGTGAGAGGCCGGACCCAAAGCCCGATCTAGGGCAGGGCCCAAGGCGCGGGTTTTCGCAATTGCGGCCATATCACTGACAGAAATACCCCAAAAACCGCCCATTTGCCCCCTTGCGCCCACCCATACGAGCAGGCTAAACACCCCGCAACGGATCGGTGGCCGAGTGGTCGAAGGCGCACGCCTGGAAAGTGTGTAGGCGGGGAACCGTCTCTAGGGTTCGAATCCCTATCGATCCGCCACTTTCAATATGAAAAATAAGTTATGGGTCCTTCTGGGGCCCTTTTTTC